>CAXSDR010000005.1:0-23807 GCA_964236445.1 uncultured Motilibacteraceae bacterium
TGTGGTCAGCGGCGGTGTTCGACCCGGCGTTGCCGGGGCGTAGCAGGACCGCGAGGGGTTCCCCGGACCCGTCGGGGCCGTGGTCGGCGAACGCCCACAGCGGGTGGAACCCGAACCCGCGTTTGTAGGTCGGCGCCGCCTGCTCCTTGTCCGAATGCGCGGTCACCAGGGTGGCGTCGAGGTCGATGACCAGCGGCCCGGTGCCCGCTCCTGGCGCGGTGTCACCGGCCGCAGCCCACGCCGCAGCGCGTGCCGCAGCGCGGGCTTCCTTCAACGCTTTCAAGGCCTTCTTCGGTTCGGCACCGAGCGCGGTGACCATGCGAGAGACCGTGGCGTCGGACCCGACCAGCCCGAACAGCCCCGGCTCGGCCCGTAGGACCGCGACGTCAGCGAGGCAGTCCCCACCCATCGCCAACGTCACCGCCAGATCGAGCACGACCTTGCCCGCGCGATGAGTCGCCAGCGGCTTGGTCCACGCACCGAGCGCCGCCACCAGCGCCGCGTCCAGCCCGACAGCCTGCGCGCCTCGGACCAGCAACACCCCACCGCCATGGCTGACAACGCCAACCTCGCTCGTGTCGACCTCGACGCTCGGATAACAGCCGGTACTGTGCTTCACCTGGAAGGTGCTCCTCGATCAGCGCGGACATGACTCTCGACAAGTCACATCCTCGCTGGTCAGGAGCACTTTCCAGTTGATCAACACGCGATCAGCGAGCCACCCCGTGAAAGCCCCGGGTTAGCCCCGCCCATGTCGGGATCGAAGCCATCTCCGTGGCGGTGTCAGGAGCATCGATCGGTGGATCGGGCGCTTTCCCAGCGTCGTCAGCCGTGATGACGACCGTCCATGGTGGGCATGAGGGCTGCCGCGGCTCAACCCGCGCTGACAGCCGAACTCCTCGCGTTCGAGGGCCGAAGGTGCCGCAAGGCCGAGCAGTGCTGCGGTCGTGCCGGCGTAGGCTGGCAAAGTGGAGAAGCGCGTCGGGTCGGAGGTCGCGCCGCGGCCGGGAGGCCGGACGGCGCGCGTGACCGAGCAGATCCTCGATGCAGTAGTGAGCCTGATTGCCGAGAACGGCGTTGGGGGTGTTTCGCATGACGCCGTCGCAAAGCTTGCGGGCGCCAGTCGAGCGACCGTTTACCGAAAATGGCCACAGCGCGACGATCTGCTTCGTGCCGCACTGGTTCGCTTCGCCGAGATCTCCGTCTCGGCTCCTGACACCGGCAACATTCGCGAAGACCTCGTGGACATGCTCTGCTCGATCGGTGATGTTCTCGCCACCGCGAGTGGCAGGGCGATCATCAATATGTCTCTCCTGGCGGGTGACGCCGATCCGATCCGGCAGCTAGGGCGCGACGTCCTCGCGTCCCGGATCGCTGCCCTGCAGGCTCGCATCGACGGCGCCGTTGAGACCGGTCAGCTGCCGTCGCTGGACGTGCCGTTCCTCAACACGATGCTCGTCGCGCCGGTCTATCTCCACGTCATGCGGGAGCGCTGCCCACTTGCCCGTGACCTCGCCGAGCGCGTCGTCGACGCCGTCCTCGATGGGATGGCAGCAGGTCGATCTTGAGCTGTCGCTTGACCTGGCCAGATCTTAATGAGACGATTTGTCGCGTTAAGCTGGGCCGGAGCGCAGGTCTTCGGCGACGCTTGGAGACGACGAACGGACGCCAGTATGTCGAATGACCAGCGAACTGCCTGGACGGGTGGGGTGCCGCCCGTCTCCTACGAGGAGTACGCCGAAAAATACTCCGCCTTTTTCAAGATGCGCCGCAAGGACGGCATCATCGAGCTGCGACTGCACACCGCGGACGGGCCCTATATTCACAACTGGGCGGCCCACAACGCGTGGAGTCGCGTCTGGCAGGACGTGGGGAACGACCCGGCGAACCAGGTGCTCATCATCACCGGGACCGGTGACACCTGGTTCCAGGGCGACCCGAAACAGACCTGGCAGAAGCCGATCGTCGACGAGGACCCTGACTACATCTTCCAGCAGACCTATGACGGCTGGAAACTCATCGAAAGTTTCGTCAACAACCTCGATATCCCCACCATTGCGGCCGTCAACGGACCGGGTATTCATACCGAGTTCGCTCTGCTCTGCGACATTACGCTCGCCGCGGAGGACGCGGACTTCATGGATCCGCACTTCCTCGCAGGCAGCGCGCCCGGCGACGGGCAGGCCCTCGCCCTGCAGGCGCTCATGGGCACGAAGCGTGCCGCTTACCATATATACGGAGGCAAGCAGCTGCCGGCGAAGCTGGCGCTGGAACTAGGTGTCATCAGTGACGTGCTCCCCCGCGAGCAGCTTCTTGACCGCGCATGGGAATTGGCCGAGTTCATCATGCAGCGTCCCCGCTTCTCGCGCTGGGCAACGCACAACATCCTCTCCAGGCCCTGGAAGAAACTCGTCGCGCAGGATTTCGGCTTTCACCTGTCGCAGCAGATGCTGGCCAGCGTCGGGTCCAAGGAGCTCATCCCAATGCGTGCGCTCATTGCAGATGCCAATGCGCGCAAGATCTGGTAGCTCACGGACGTGCTGATCACACTTCCGTCGGCTCGATCGGGGCAGGTGTGTGGAAGGCTGGCGGTGGGACGCGGGCGACTCGTGGGTTCGGAGTCCTCATTCGTGGCCCCCGCTGTCCGGACAAGGCCGGGGCGATTCATGAAACCTGAGCTGCGCCGGCTCTCACCGTCGAGCACCTGGCCGGCCCCTGTCAGACCCGTGTCGCCTTGACGGCCTGGTCGCGGCCCGCAGCTTTGGCGCGGTAGAGCGCAGCGTCGGCGTCCTGGTGCAGTTGCTCCGCGGGGCGTGCGGGGTCGTGGGTGACAGCGATGCCGATGCTGGCGCGGATGTCGACGCGCCCGTACTCAGGCAGATCGAGGGGTTGGCGCAGGACGGTGAGTATGCGTCCGGCAATGGTGACTGCTGCGTTGTCGTCGGGGAGCCCGTCGAGCAGGACGGCGAACTCGTCACCACCGAGGCGGGCGACGGTGTCGGTGGGGCGAGCGCAGTGGTGCAGCCGCACCGCAACCTCGACCAGGGCCGCGTCACCGGCGAGGTGACCATGGGTGTCGTTGATGGTCTTGAACCCGTCCAGGTCGATGACGAGCAAGGCCAGGTGAGCGGGTTCGCGGTGCAGGCGCTGCTGAGCCAGGTGGAGCCGGTCGGCGAGGCGGGCGCGGTTGGCCAGGCCGGTGAGCACGTCGCTGAGTGCCAGGCGCTCGAGGTCGGCTTCGGCGGTCTTGCGCGCGGTGACGTCGCGGACAGCGCTTTGCACCCCGATGATCTCGCCGTTGGGGTCACGCATGGGTTCGTTGCTGCTCTCCAGCCACAGCCAGCTGCCGTCGGCGTGCTGGCGGCGTGAGACGAGCCGTGCTGACTCTCCCGCCGCGACGCGGGCGAACCCCTCGTGAAGGGCGGCTTCGTCGTCGGGGTGGATGTGTGGGGCGATGCGCCCGCCGATGAGTTCACCGGGCTTGCGGCCGAAGACCCGCTCGTAGGAGGGGCTGACGTAGAGCACGGTGCCGTCGAGGGCGACCTGGGAGATGATGTCGCTGCTGTTCTCGGCCAGCAGCCGGTAGCGCGCTTCCGCCTCGACCAGCGCAGCGCTGGCGCGCCGGGCTTCCGTGACGTCGCGGTGCACCGCGAGGAAGCCCTCGGTGTCGCCGTCGATGCCGGTGACGGGGCGGATGAGCGCGGCACTGATCCGCGGTTGGCCGTCTGGTCGCGTGAAACTCACATCACCGGACCAGAAGCCGTCAGCGAGCGCGGCGGCTCGCACCACCGAGGTCCGGATCTCGGTGTCGGGGTCGAGCAGATCGGTGGACGTGGCGCCGATCAGCTGCTCCCTGCGACGCCCGAACAAGTTCTCGGCGGCGGGGTTCGCCTCGATGATCAGCCCGTCCGCGCCCGTCAGGAACACCGCATCGGTGATGGACGCATAAACCAGGGAGTGGCGACGAGCAGTGGCGGCGACTTGCGCTCGCTCGGAGACGTCGCGCAGGAAAGCGTGATAGCCGGCGGGTCCGTCGCCGTCCGCGGATGCCCAGATGGTCACCTCGACCGCGATGGTGGTGCCGTCGGCTCGCAACGCGAGCAGCTCGACGGGTCGGCCCAGAACCCGAGCCTCCCCGGTGCGGGCGTGCCGCTCGAGGCCGGCTCGGTGAGCCGTGCGCAGGTGCCCCGGAATGATGAGGTCTGCCAACGGCTGGCTCATCGCCGCCGCGCGTGACCACCCGAACAGCCTGACCGCCGCCGGGTTCCACTCCCGGATCACCCCTGCGGCGTCGATGCTGATGTAAGCGTCCGCCGAGGAGGTCACCACTCGTCGCGCGCGAGCTTCGCTCTGTTCGGCGCGGGCCTGGGCTTCGCGGAGCTCCGTCAGGTCGGTGACCTGCGTGACGTAGCAGAGCTGCGTGCCAGCGCGGTCGCGGATGATCGTCACGGAGACTCTGGCGTGCACGACGCTGCCGTCCGGGCGCACGAACCGCTTGTCGATCATGGCGCTGGGCAGACCTTGTGCCACGGCCGCGTCGGCGACCGAGTCAGCGGCCGCCCGGTCATCGGAGTGGGTGATGTCGTGGGCGTGCAGGGTGAGCAGGTCGCTGACCGGGCGCCCGACCATGCGCGCGAAGGGTTCGTTCACGATCACGTATCGACCTGCCGGTGTGCACACCGCCATTCCGTACGCCGAGAGCTCGGCGATCGGCCGGAACTGGGCCACCACCTCGACAACCTCACTCGGCCAAGCGAGCTCATTGTCTCTGGCAGGGAGCAGGGCAGGGGCCGCGCCGCCCGCGCGGCGCGGCACGGGGTCAGCGAGCCGCTCCTGCCCGGCGTGAGTCACAGCACGGCTATCGGTCGTTCAGACGGGACACCTGAGCGGCGGCGCCGCGGATCTTCGTTGCAGGCACGGTCGAAACGTCAGGACGGTGCGGGGTCGGGTCCAGCGCCGAACCGCCTTGCGCGTCGGGCGGAGCTGTATGTGGGATCCGCTGACAGGCGACGAGGGTGACATCGTCCTTGGCCTGGTGAGCGGTGAAGGAGTGCAGGTCGGCCATCAGACGGTCCAGGACCGGTTCCGGAGCAGGTGTAGCGGCGCTCACGACAGCAAGGAGCCGGTCATGGCCGTATTCACGATCCGATGCGTCACGAGCTTCGATGACACCGTCGGTGTAGGCGACGAGCAGGTCGCCCAAGGTGAAGTCATGGGTGAGGGTCTGCCAGACAGGGGAGTCCACAGCGCTGGAGAGCAGTGGGCCTGTGGGGGTGAGCTCGACGGCAGGCTCGGCGCGCGGACGTTGCGCGTCGGCCGCTGATCCGGAGCTGAGCAGCAGCGCGGCGGGATGGCCGGCGTTGGCATAGCTGAGCTGGTTCGCGTTCACGTCGATGACTGCGAGGAATATCGTCGCGAACAACTCGCCGGTGTCGCCGATCTGATGCGCTGTCGCTGCCAACGCCTCGCCAGGGGAGTGACCGTGGTGCAACGCAGCGCTGAGCAGGTGCTTGAGGCGAAGCGCGAACACCGCCGGTGCCGGACCGTGCCCGGCGACATCACCGACCATGATCGCGACGCGTTCGCCCGCGAGGTCCATCGCGTCGAACCAGTCACCGGCCAGGAAGCCTTCGGCTGCGGTCAACCGGCTGGCCACAGCGAGTCCGGGGCCGGCGAGCGACTGAGGCGCCAGCGCCGCGCGTAGCTCGAGCACGGCAGGGCCTCGTTGAGAGAGCGCTTCAACAGCGTGTCGAGCCGTGTTGATCTCACGTACGAGCCGACGGCGCATGCTCTCGACGTCGCGGGCGGCGCTGACGACCTCACGTGGGCCACGGACGCTCACCGGTTGGGTGAGATCGTGCCCGGCTCGACGCGCGACGGCTGCGAAATTGTGCAGCGGCCTGAGGACGAGCAGCTGCAGAGCCGGGTAGAGGCTCGCGATCAGGCAGGTGCCGAGGACCAGCGCTATCAGCACCAGCCACACCAAGCGCTGCGTGAGGCGGGTGATCCGATCGTTGGAGCGGCGCTGCGTCGCGTTGAGCTCCTGCTGCAGCTCATCGGCGCGAACGCGCAACACGTCGAAACGGGTGCGCCCGGTGCCCGTCGCCACGAGTTGTCGCGCCTGAGCGAGGTCACCGCTGCGTGCCGCTGCGATCTCGACCCGAACGCTGTCGGCCAGCCACGCCTCATGCGCATGCATGACGGCGTCGAGCCGGTTCTGTGCATCGGCGAGGCCGTGCACGTGCGAGCTGAGTTCCGCCACCGTCTCGGGGATGCGTACCGAGGCGATGTCGTAGGGAGTCAGGAAGGCAGCGTCTCCGGTGATCACATATCCCCGCTCACCCGTCTCCTGGTTGATGAAGAGCTCGAGCAGGTCCTGCGAGCCGATCACTGCCGGCAGCAGCCGGCTCTGTGCATCGCGCTGGGCCGCACGGAGGTCCGCGACAGTGACTGCCAGCAACCCTCCCATCACGCCGGTGAGCACTGTGGTCAGCGCGACGAGAATCAGCACGCTGCGCCGCAGCGGAGCGGCGCGGTCCTCCGCCCGGCGACGTGGAAGGTCAGTGATCACTGCGACATTCTGGGGCCCGCGCGGTAGCGCCGCTACCACGCCGGCCGCCGAGGAAGCGCAGCTCGCGAGAGCACCGGTCCGCGGCGGCCACGACGAGCGCACGTGCGCGTCCACCGAGCGCCTATCGGAGGGCGACACGCAATCGACGCCTCCGGATAACGCGGACTCGGAGTGATGTTTATGACTGACGAGCGAGCCGGTTGCCCACCGAAGCAGGGGGCGGTCGGGCCTGAGCCGGTCCGGTCCTCGGGCTAGGGCTTGTGAGAGTCGATCCCGTAGCCGTTGCACTGACGTCCGCCGTTGATGCAGTAGCCGACGAGGTAGTCCAGGCGCGCCTGGTTCCAGGCGTTGAGGAAGTCGTAGTGGAACGTGAATCCGCCACCGGACGCATAGCGCAAGCCGGAGGTGTTGCCGTTGTCCAGCTTGTAGGTGATCTTGGCCTCGAGCATCGGCAGCGGCGTGGCGTGGTCGGCCGGGCAGATCCCGCTGACGGGATAGACGACATGTGCGCTGTCGTTGGTGCCGGTCAGTACGCCGTCCCAGCAGCTGGCCGACTTCAGGTGCACGATCAACGACGAGCCGGGTGCGCACGACGCGGGAATCGCGTTCTGCGGGCTCACACCTGCGCACTGCCAGTTGCCCAGGAAGCTCGCTTCGTCCGGCGTCTTGGCGCTGCCCACGATCTCGCGGAAGTTGGGCGGGAACGGCTTGACCGTGCGGTAGTCCTTGACCCCGGACTTGTAGTAGACGGTGGCCGTGCTCGGCGGCAGCACGACGTCGTTCCGGTAGAACGTCGGGATCCAGTAGGCCGCCGTGTCGAGCGTGTCCTGGCACGAGCTCCTGCCGGCGAGCAGCGAGCTGTAGGTCGACGCCGCGTTCGTGGTGGTGTTGCCGAAGAACGAGTGGTTGTGCGAGGCGCCCGTCAGACCGGGAAACCCGATCGGGTCGTCGCTCAGCAGGTGCGTCACGCCGCAGTTCGCATGCATCTCGTGGTAGGCCGCAGAGGGAATGGGACTCGCGCTCGCGGCGTGGGCGCCGCTCGGCGCCATCACGGCCATCGCTGCCGTTCCTGACATCGCTGCCATTGCCAGTGCGGCCGCGACACCCAGTCGCTGCCTGCGACGGTTCAGCGGGTTGCGATGGACCCTCATGGCGCCTCCTCGACGGATTGCGCGACTGCATCGTCGCAGCTCGCAAGATAGCCCGCGGGGAACGCGCCGTCACATGCAACGGCCCGGCCGACGTCGGGAAGACGTCGGCCGGGCCGTTGACGGTGGAGCGGGTGGGCTAGCCCGAGAAGCCGACCAGGTAGACCGGGATCGTCGCGTCACCCTGGGCGACCGCACCGACGTCGTTGATCACATGGGTGATGGTGCCCTTGCCGCCGAGCGACACCGATGCCATGTCGTGCCACTTCACACCGGCGCTGACGGGGCTCTCGAACGCGTGGTAAGCGTTCACGGCAGGGTTGACGTTGAAGTAGCAGTAGCTGCCGAGACCCCACGCCTCGAACGAGGTCACCGAGTTCGCGACCTTGATGACCGCATATCCGTTGCCCGCCGGGCTCATCCACGAGGCCTGGTCGGGAACGTCGTACGGCATCTCGTTCTGGAAGAAGATGATGCGGCCGTTCTGGCCGTTCCACACGACTTCGTACTTCTCGTAGTGCTCGACGAACAGGCCTGTCGCCAGCACGTTGTTGCCGTTGACCGTCAGACCGTTGTCGGCGGTGTTGATGGTCCAGCCGGTCGCGGAGACGCCATGGTCGGCGCGCCATGCCCAGATGTGGTCGATGATCGTGTCATTGCTGTTGACCACGAGGCTGTTGGTGGCCTTGCCGGCGACCGCTCCACCGATGCGGAAGAACACATCCTGGATCGTCGTCGGGTTGCTTGCGTGGCCTGCGGACGAACCTGCCTGGCCGACCGTGAGCAGCGTGTTGGAGTTGGTCGTGCCGGCGTCGAAGAGGAAGCCCTTCAGGCGTACGCCGTCCACGTCGGCCACCGTCATCGCGTTGACTCCGTTGTCCGGAACCAGCGTCGGCATTCCGATGCCGAGAACGACCGTGCTGGCCTTGGTGACGTTGAGTGTCTGCGACAGGTGGTAGATGCCGGGGGTGAAGAAGATGTTGCAGCCGTTGCTGAGTGCGGTCTGAATGGTGCTGGTCGCGTCACTGTCATGGGCGACGTAGAACGTGCTCATCGGGACGGACGTGCCGGGCGTGGAACCGTTGTCCCAGCTGGCGCCCGAAGCGTTGGTGCGCAGCGACGGCAGGAAGACGCGGTACTTGCCCGCTGAGTCGAGATAGAGGTAGGGGACGTCACGCGAGACCGGAGTGGTCGCGAGCGTCGTGTAGTGGACGTTGTTGGGGTCAGTGGTGAAGTCCTGGGCCGGCGCGCCGTTCACACCGGAGAACACCATGTTCCAGACCGAACCGCTCCAGCCACCGAAGCTGCTGTCCTTGGAATACCACTGCTGCTGCGAGGCCGTTGCGACCTGACCGTCGATCTTGGAGTCGGAGATGTAGCCACCGCTCGCCCAGCCATAGCTCGCCGGGTAGGCGTTCAGCCCGCCGAGGACGTGGATGCGTCGGAAGGGCGCGGCCTGGGCCACGGCCCAGCGGTCAGCGCCACCGTTGGTGTTGATCGACAGGTTCTCCGCGGAACGCCAGAAGTTCTGCGTGGCGTTGCCCGCGTCGCTGGCGTTGAACGCGTCGACCGTGACCGCACCGTTGATGCGCACGTCGTCGGGGTTCTGGCCGAGGCCGGCGATCGAGGTGTAGTAGCCGAGGTTGGCACCGACGTTGTAAGGCGTCGTGCTGGGCTTGAAGAGTTCTGCGTCGCGACGATTCCCGAACTGTGCGGTCAGCGTGTCCTTCTGCGCGTTGAAGACACTGTCGACCGATGCCTGGATCGCGGCGTCGCTCATCGAGTGGTCATAGATGTGCACGTTCGGGCCGAAGTCGGGGGTGTCGCTGTAGGTCGGGCAGGTGCCCGTGGTGCCGCCGGTGCCGCCGGTGCCGCCGGTTGCAGCGGTGTAGCCGGTGCCGCCGACGATGGAGAACTTCTGCGCTGCGCTGCCGTTGCAGTCCCAGATCTGCAGGCGCGCACCGTTGGAGGTCGACCCGCTCGGCGAGTCCATGCAGCGTGACGACTGCGGGTTCTGCAGAGAACCGTCGGTCTGCTGCGACCACAGCTGGCCGCCGGTCCCGTTGCAGTCACGCAGCTCGAGCTGCGAGCCGATGCCGGTGGCGTTGGCCACGACGCTGAGGCAGCGACCCAGGGTCTTCAGGGTTCCTGCGGCCGCGGTCCAGTGCTGATCCACCGCACCCGACTGACAGTCCCAGAGCTGCACGGCTCCGCCGTTGCCGGCGTTGTCGTCACCGGCCACATCGACGCACTTGCCGCCCGGTCCGGAGATGACGTTGCCCGGTGTGGTGGTCGTGGGCGTGGTCGGCGTGGTGGTGGGTGTCGTGGGTGTCGTGGGTGTCGCGGTCGGCGTGGCGGTCGGCGTCGTAGCGGCGGTCGGGCCGCCCGGGAACGTCAGCCAGTTGAGGTTGAGGAAGTCGGCGGACTGACCCGACACGAACTTGAGGAAGACGGTGTGTGTGCCGGTGGTCGCCGAGATGGTTGCCGGGACGCTGCGCCATGACTGCCAGCCTCCGGTGTTCCCGAGGGCGAAGCTGCCGAGCGACGGGTTGGTGAGGCTGTCGAGGTGCACCTCGATCAGACCGCTCACCCCGTCGGCGGCACCGGACGCGACGCGGGCGGTGAACTGGGTGACCGGAGTCGAACCGAAGTCGACGTTGGCATATTGCAGCCAGTCGCCATTTGCCACATAACCGACATCGCTACCGCCGCCGGTGTCGCTCGTGCCCTCGGTGGTGGTGCCCGACTGAGCGGTGAAGGCCTCAGCCTGGATGGTGGAGCCGGCGCCGACGGCGGCGGTGGCTGCCGTCGCGCCCTGCGCGGCGGCCAGGCCCAGAGGCGCTCCGACCACGGCGAGTGCGGCCAGGACGGCATAACGCGGCCGCGAGAGGCGGCCGAGAGGTCGGCGGGAGGTGAGGTGTCTCGGCATGGCAGGGGAGCCCTTTCAAGGGTGGTGGCGCACGGGCGTGGAAACGTTTCCGGGGTAGTGGATCGCTGGACCATATGCGCAGAACCCGTGCCTTGGGAAGAGCTCAGCGCCACGCGGCCGGTCAGGCTGCGTATCGCTGCGACGGCGCGAGCGCAGCGTGCAACTCCACCGCGCAAACCCCGCGCAAACCCCGCGCAAACCCCGAGCGGGGCAGACTTCGCCAGGCTCCCGAGCCGACCCACGGCTCACCCGACCCGCGCTGAGGCACTCACAGCCAGCTGCGGAACCACAGCCTCGCGAGCCATGCCGACCGCGGGATCACCTCGGCGGTCAGGATCGGATAGAGCCACATCGTGTTGATGGCGACCAGCAGCACATAGGCGCCGGCGGCCGCGGCGCCCCACGTACGCCGCGTGACGTCGCGGGCGTCCGGCCCCAGCATCAGCCCGATGACCATGGCGACCGCCAGGCAGAGGAAGGGCACGAACACCACGGCGTAGAACGAGAAGATCGTGCGCTCCTGGTAGTGGAACCAGGGGAGGTAGCCCGCGGCGACGCCGAGCAGGATCGCCCCGGCGCGCCAGTCGCGTCGGCCCAGCCACTGGTAGGCCAGGACCGGCAGCGCGAGCGTGGCCGCCCACCAGATCGCCGGCGTGCCCACGGCGAGCACTTCCTGCGAGCACGAGCCGCCCGAGCAGCTGTGCATCGTGTCGTCGTAGGAGAACGCGACGGGCCGGCCCTGGATCAGCCAGCTCCACGGGTTGGACTGATAGTTGTGCGGCGTCGTGAGCGTGACGTTGAAGTGCCACATCTCCTGGTGGTAGTGCCAGAGCGACCGCAGCGCGGCTGGCAGGTGCGCCGACCAACCGGTCCCGGGATTGCTGGCGGCCCACCCCCTGTCCCAGGCGTACGCGCTCGGCGCCAGGAACCAGCCGGTCCACGACGCGACGTAGGTGGTCACCGGGACGATCGCGAAGGCGAGCAGGGCGAGCGGGAGGTCGTGGGCGATGGTGGCGTGCAGCGGGTGGCGCAGCCCCGCGGCCCGGCGCGCACCGACGTCCCACAGCAAGGCCATGACGGCGAAGCCCGCGAGATAGAAGACGCCGTTCCACTTGGTCGCGCACGCGGCACCGAGCGCGATGCCCGCCGCGAGCCGCCACGGGCGAAGTCGTTCGACGACGCTGGGCTGCGCTCCGGTGAGCAGCGCAGCGCGGTTGTGGTCGCGGTCGACGAGCAGCAGCGAGAAGGAAAGCAGGACCCAGAACATGAGGATCGAGTCGAGCAGGCCGGTGCGGCTCATGACGATGTGCAGACCGTCGAGCGCGAGCAGCAGTGCGGCCGTGCAGCCGAGCAGCGTGGAGCCGAAGAGCCGGCGCCCGGCCCGCGCGAGGATCAGGATCGACAGCGTCCCCAGCGCGCAGACCGAGGCGCGCGCGCCCAGGCCGGGGTCGGAGAAGAAGTGCTCGCCGATGGCGATGACCCACTTGCCGAGCGGGGGATGCACGACGAACTCGGCGGTGGGCGTCGAGCCGGCGACCGGGTTGACCTCGACGCCGTAGTGCAGATAGTCCTTGGCCTCCGACGGGTAGTAGAGCTCGTCGAAGACCACGACGTGCGGCGTGCTCAGGCGCATCACGCGCAGCGCACCGCCGAGCAGCATGATCGCCAGCGGCCACAGCCAGCCGGCGAGGCGGTCGCCGGGCAGGCGCGGCGCGGCCGCGGTCGGCTCCAGGTCCGACGCCCGTGCCGGGGGCACCGACGTGACGGCTGGGTGCTCAAGGGTCGTCGCCACGGCGACATCGTAGGTGCACCGGCTGACCGCGGTCGCGTGGTCGGGCCAGGCTTAAGGTCGACCCGTGGAGGTCCAAGCCCAGCCGGGCCTGCTGGTGCTCGCCGGAACTCCCCTCGGTGACCCACGTGACGCGCCCGCCCGCCTGGCTGTCGAACTGCGGTCCGCCGATATCGTGGCGGCCGAGGACACCCGCAGGCTCCGGCGCCTGTGCGCGGCGCTCGAGATCGCTGCACCGGCCCGTGTCGTCAGCTATTTCGAGGGCAACGAGGTCGCGCGCACCGCAGAGCTGGTGACCGCACTGCTCGAGGGGTCGCGCGTGCTGCTCGTGACCGACGCCGGCATGCCCAGCGTGTCCGACCCCGGCTTCCGGCTCGTCGCCGCTGCGGTCGACGCGGGCATCCGGGTCACCTCTGCCCCGGGTCCGAGCGCGGTGCTGACCGCCTTGGCCGTGTCGGGGATGCCGGCCGACCGCTTCTGCTTCGAGGGCTTCCTGCCGCGCAAGCCGGGGGAGCGGGCGCGGCGGCTAGGGGAGCTCGCCACCGAGCCCCGCACGATGGTCTTCTTCGAGGCGCCGCACCGGCTCGACGTGTCGCTCGTCGCCATGGCAGCGGTGTTCGGCACCGAGCGGCGGGCCGCCGTGTGCCGTGAGCTGACCAAGACCTACGAGGAGGTGCGCCGCGGCCCGCTCGGTGAGCTCGCGGCGTGGGCCGCGGGCGGCGTACGCGGTGAGGTCACGGTCGTCGTCACGGGCGCCGCGCCGCTCGACCCGGCAGAGCTGTCCGACAGCGACCTCGCCGGGCGCGTGGCAGGAGCCGAAGGGCAGGGGCGTACGCGCAAGGAGGCGATCGCCGCGGTGGTCGCGGCCACGGGGGCGCCGCGGCGCCGGGTGTTCGATGCGGTCGTCGCTGCAAAGAAACTGGCGGACGGCCCGTAGCCTGGAGGCTGATGACGGAGGTTTTGCGGTGCTCGCTGTGCTGATCCCGCGCTGGGCAAAGCTGCTCGGCGCGTTGCTCGCCTCGTGCGGGCTGTTCGTGCTGCTGCCGGCCGGTGCGGCGACCGCCGTCGGCGACCCTTCGTCCACCCTCCCCGCCGACGTGGTCTCGCTGACGCTCGCGCCGGGCCTGCGCGCTGTCCCCTACGCCGCCACCTTCGCGACCCTGACCGCGCCGGGCAGCGGCGTGGTCGAGGTGCAAAGGCGCCTGGCGACCGCGTCGACCGCGTCGACCTCGGCGACCTCGGCGACCTGGCAGCGCATGAGCGCGCTGAGTCTCGACGAGGCGCACGCCGCGTCCGGCGCCGGCGTTCCGGTCGCGCTGTGGGCTCCGGGCGCGGGCGTGTGGCAGTTCCGGGCCTTACGCGACTCGACGCCGGGGACGAGCGGCGCGCAGAGCGTCACGGTCAGCGTCACGGTCCAGGGTTCGGCGCCGGCGTGGCTGCGCACCCTCAACACCCTGCGTGCGCAGGCGGGCAGTCCGCCCGCCTACTGGAACCCGCGCGCCGATGCCGATGCGCTGCTGCACGCGCGGTGGATGGTCCGCAACCGTGCGGTCTGCCACTGCGAGGTGCCGGGCACGCCGCTCTACTCCGCCAAGGGTGACGCGGTCGGCTCCCTGTCCTGGATCTCGCTCGGAGCGCTCGACTACGCGCCGGTGAGGGACGCTGCCAGCGGCGTCCAGGCTCTTGCGGCCGCACCGTTCCACTCCCTCGGGATGCTGGCGGAGACGCTGCGAGGCGTCTCGCTCGCCACGTCGAACAACGGCTCCGTGGCGTCGGTCGTGGTCTACGGCGTCGACGTCGCGCGCATCGGCGGCTTCGGTGCGGGCGGCGAGACGGGCGGCGTGGCGCCGGTTGTCGCCACGCCGCCCCTGACCTATCCCGGGGACGGCGCGGTCCTGCCTGCCGCGTTCGCCCGCAGCCCCAGCGAGTCGCCCGACCCGCTCACCGTCTGCGGCCGCGGCTACGCGCCGGGGGTCAGTGGTGCGCCGCTCTGGGTGTCGTGGGGCCTGCGCGCCACCGCCGTCGCGCACCCCGTCCCCGCCGTCGCGCTGCAGTCGGCGACGCTGACCTCCGACGGCGTACGCCTCGCAGCGTGCGCCTATGACGCCGCCCACTACCGGGGCGCGAATGCGGGTGAGACGGCCTACGCGCAGTCCGTCCTCGCGCCGTACCAAGGGGTTGTGGTGGTGCCGAAAGCGCCGCTGCTGCCGGGTCGCACCTACACCGCGACGGTACGCACCAACCTCGGCACGCGGACATGGTCGTTCCGGGTGGGCAGCTAGCGTCGAGGTGCATCGCGGCTGCGGGTCGCCTGCGGTCACTACGCTGGCACCCATGTCGCGCAAAGTCCTGACCGCTGTCGCGTGGCCCTACGCCAACGGCCCCCGCCACATCGGTCACGTCTCCGGGTTCGGGGTGCCGTCCGACGTCTTCAGCCGCTACATGCGCATGGCCGGTCACGACGTCCTGATGGTGAGCGGCACCGACGAGCACGGCACGCCGATCCAGGTGCAGGCCGACGCCGAGGGCGTGACCGCGCGCGAGCTCGCCGACCGCTACAACGCCGTCATCGTCGAGGACCTCCGCGCGCTGGGCCTGTCGTACGACCTCTTCACGCGCACGACGACGGGCAACCACTACGCCGTTGTGCAGGAGCTGTTCCAGACGCTGCACCGCAACGGCTACATCGTGGCCAAGACGACGATGGGTGCCATCTCGCCGTCGACCGGCCGCACGCTGCCCGACCGCTACATCGAGGGCACCTGCCCGATCTGCGGGTACGACGCCGCGCGCGGTGACCAGTGCGACAACTGCGGCAACCAGCTCGACCCCACGGATCTCGTCAACCCGATCAGCCGCATCAACGGCGAGACGCCGACGTTCGTCGAGACGGAGCACTTCTTCCTCGACCTGCCCGCTTTCGGCGACGCCTTGACGGCATGGCTCGCCGGGCGCGAGGACTGGCGACCGAACGTGCTCAAGTTCTCGATGAACCTCGTCGCCGAGCTGCACCCGCGCGCCATCACGCGCGACCTCGAGTGGGGCGTGCCGATTCCGCTCGACGGCTGGCGCGACCGTCCCGACAAGCGCATCTACGTCTGGTTCGACGCGGTCATCGGCTATCTCTCCGCGTCGATCGAGTGGGCCCGGCGCAGCGGTGACCCGGATGCCTGGCGCCGGTGGTGGCAGCCCACCGAGGGCGAGAACGACGCGACCGCCTACTACTTCATGGGCAAGGACAACATCGTCTTTCACTCCGTCATCTGGCCGGCGATCCTGCTCGGCTACGACGGCAAGGGAGACAAGGGCGGGGAGGTCGGGCCGCTCGGTGAGCTCGGTCTGCCGACCGAGGTCGTGTCGAGTGAATACCTCACGATGGAGGGCCGCAAGTTCTCGTCCTCCCACAACGTCGTCATCTACGTGCGCGACTTCCTCGAGCGCTACGACGCCGACGCCCTGCGCTACTTCATCTGCGTCGCCGGCCCAGAGAGCCAGGACACCGACTTCACGTGGTCCGAGTTCCGCCGTCGCAACAACGACGAGCTCGTCGCGGGCTGGGGCAACCTCGTCAACCGTGCGATCTCGATGGCGGCCAAGAACGTCGGTGCGATCCCCGAGCCGACCGAGCTGACCGACGAGGACCGCGCCCTCCTGCTGACCACCGAAGCAGGATTCCTGAGTGTGGGTTCGTTGCTCGAGAAGCATCGGCAGAAGGCGGCTGTCGGCGAGGCGATGCGCGTCGTCAGTGAGGTCAACAAGTACCTCTCCGACATGGCGCCGTGGAAGCTCAAGGGAGACATCCCCCGCCGCGACACCGTCCTCTTCACCGCGCTGCAGGCGATCAGCGACTGCAACACGTTGCTCGCGCCGTTCCTGCCGCACAGCGCACAGCAGATCCACGAGATGCTCGGCGGCACCGGCATCTTCTCGCCGCTGCCGCGTGTCGAGCAGGTGGACGACCTCGACCGCGGCGCGCCCTACCCGATCATCACCGGCGACTACTCGAACGTCCCTTCGTGGGAGTCACGGCCGATAACGGCCGGCACGCCGCTCTGCACGCCGACACCGGTCTTCAAGAAGCTCGACGAGTCGATCGTCGAGGAGGAGATCCGACGGCTGGCGGAGCCTGCGTCGTGACTGACGGACCCACCCGCGAGCGTTCCGCGGTCTCCGACGGGCGTACGCGCGACCGCGCCCGCCCGCCGGCCCCCGAGCCCCTGCCCCTGCCGGTTGCCGACGCGCACTGCCATCTCGACATCGCCGACGGTGAGCCGACCGACGGCTGGTTGCCGACGGAGCAGGCGCTCGCGGCCGCGCGAGCCGTCGGGGTCTCGCGCATCGTGCAGGTCGGCTGCGACCGCCCGGGCGCCCGCTGGGCCGTCGCCGCCGCGCAACGTCACGACGCGATCGTCGCCGCCGTCGCCCTGCACCCCAACGCGGCTCCGGACCTGCACGCCGCCGGGGAGCTCGACGAGGCCCTCGCCGAGATCGACGCGCTCGCCGCCGACCCGCGGGTGCGGGCCATCGGTGAGACCGGGCTCGACCACTTCCGCACCCCGCCCGAGGGCCGGGCAGTGCAGGAGGCTTCCTTTCGCGCGCACATCGCGCTGGCGGACCGCCACGGCAAGGCGCTGATGATCCACGACCGCGACTCGCACGCCGACGTGCTGCGGGTCCTGGCCCACGGCGCTCCCGACCGCGTGGTCTTCCACTGCTTCTCCGGTGACGCCGCGATGGCCCGGCACTGCGTCGAGCGCGGCTGGTTCCTCTCCTTCGCGGGCACCGTGACGTTCAAGAACGCCGGGAGCCTTCGCGACGCGCTGCGCGAGGTGCCGCTCTCGCAGCTGCTCGTCGAGACCGACGCCCCCTACCTCACGCCGATGCCCTACCGCGGCCGACCGAACGCCTCCTACCTCGTGCCCCTCACCGTGCGGGCCATGGCCGAGGTGAAAGGTGTTGCGGTCGAGCAGCTGTGCGAGGCGCTCGCCGCCAACACCGACCGCGCCTTCGACGCCTGGTGACCTTGCCCGGACCGGAGCCGTCCGCCCTGCTCGGCCCCGCCGACGTACGCGCCCTCGCCGCAGCCCTGGGACTGCGACCCACCAAGCAGCTCGGCCAGAACTTCGTCATCGACCATGGCACCGTGCGCCGCATCGTGCGGGTGTCGGGTGTCGGGGCTGACGACGTCGTGCTGGAGGTGGGCCCCGGCCTCGGCTCGCTCACGCTGGCGCTGCTGCCGGTGGTCGCGCGCGTGACCGCGGTCGAGATCGACCCGGAACTCGCGGCCCAGCTGCCACGCACCGTGGCCGAGCGGGCGCCGTTGCTCGCGGACCGCCTCACGGTGGTCGCGGCCGACGCCCTGCGGGTCACGGCCCTGCCGGAGCCGCAGCCCACCGCGCTCGTCGCGAACCTGCCCTACAACGTCGCCGTTCCCGTGCTCCTGCACCTGCTCGAGCTCGTCCCCACGCTGACCCGTGCACTGGTGATGGTGCAGGCCGAGGTCGCCGACCGGCTCGCCGCGCCGCCCGGCAGCCGCACCTACGGCGTCCCCTCGGTGAAGGCCCAGTGGTGGGCCGACGTCCGCCGCGCGGGCTCGGTCGGACCGTCGGTCTTCTGGCCGGCTCCCAACGTCGACAGCGGCCTCGTCCTGCTCGTACGCCGTGACCCACCCCGGACGAGCGCGTCGCGGCGTGAGGTGTTCGCCGTGGTCGACGCGGCCTTCGCCCAGCGGCGCAAGGGGCTGCGCGCGGCGCTGGGCGGCTGGGCCGGCAGCCCGGCCGCAGCAGAGGCCGTACTGCGCGCGGCGGGCGTCGACCCGCAGGCGCGGGGCGAGCAGCTCGACGTCACCTCCTTCGCGCGCATCGCGGAGCAGCGCGGCGCGACGGACGCCGCGGTCCGAACCAGTCCGTAGCATGGAGCGGGCGCACGTACGCCTCACATCGTTCGACAGTCGGCTGAGCAGGAGCTAGGACCGCACGTGGCCACACCGCTCATCGGCATCGAATCGATCACCAAGTCCTTCGGCACCCGCACCCTGCTCGACAGGGTGACCACCGGTGTCCTGGAAAACCAGCGCATCGGCGTCGTGGGCCGCAACGGCGGCGGCAAGTCGACCTTGCTCGCGATCCTCGCCGGGCGTGAGCCCGTCGACAGCGGACGCGTCACGCGCGTCAACGGCCTGCAGGTCGGGGCGCTCGCGCAGGCCGACGACCTGCCGCGCGGCATCCCCGTCCGTGACCTCGTCGTGGGGGACCGGGCCACCCACGAGTGGGCCGGCGACTCGCGCATCCGCGACGTCGTCACCGGGCTGTTCGGCGGGCTCGACCGCTTCGCCGCCATCGAGCGCGACACGACCGGGCTCTCCGGTGGCGAGCGCCGACGCGTCGCCCTGGCCCGTCTGCTGGTCTCCGAGCACGACCTGCTGCTGCTCGACGAGCCGACGAACCACCTCGACGTCGAGGGGGTCGACTGGCTGGCCCGCCACCTCGCCGCCCGCCGGGGCTCGCTCGTCGTCGTGACACACGATCGCTGGTTCCTCGACGCCGTCTGCGACCGCACGTGGGAGGTCGACGACGGCCAGGTGCACGAGTACGACGGTGGCTACTCCGCCTACGTCCTTGCCCGGGCCGAGCGCATGCGCGTCGCAGGAGAGACCGAGACCAAGCGCCAGAACCTCATGCGCAAGGAGCTCGCGTGGTTGCGGCGGGGCGCTCCGGCGCGTACGTCCAAGCCCAAGTTCCGCATCGCCGCGGCCGACGCGCTCATCGCCGACGAGCCCGCACCGCGCGACAGCGTCGAGCTGATGAAGTTCGCGACCACGCGCCTGGGCAAGACCGTGCTCGAGCTCGAGGACACCACCATCGCCGCGGGCGACAACGAGCTGCTCCGGCACGTGACCTGGCGCCTCGGTCCCGGGGACCGCGTGGGCATCGTAGGCGTCAACGGTGCGGGCAAGACGACCCTGCTGCGGGCCCTGGCGCAGATCACGACGCCCAAGAAGGGGCACCTCGTCGTCGGCAGCACCGTCCGCACCGCATTCCTCTCCCAGGAGGTCGCCGAGCTGCCCGACCGCATGAAGGTCGTCGAGGCGGTCGAGCAGGTGCGCAGCAGCATGGACGTCGGTGGCAAGGAGCAGTCGGCGTCGCAGCTGCTGGAGCGTCTCGGCTTCTCGCGCGACCGGCAGTGGACCGCGGTCGGTGACCTTTCGGGAGGTGAGCGCCGCAGGCTGCAGCTGCTGCGCCTGCTGATGGCCGAGCCCAACGTCCTGCTGCTCGACGAGCCGACGAACGACCTCGACGTCGAGACGCTCACCGGGCTCGAAGACCTCCTCGACGGCTGGCCCGGCACGCTCGTGGTCGTGACGCACGACCGGTTCTTCCTCGAGCGCGTGTGCGACTCGACGATGGCGCTGCTCGGCGACGGGACGCTGCGCCACCTGCCGAACGGGGTCGAGGAATACCTCGAGCGGCGGGCCGTCATCGAGGCCGCTGCGGTGGGTGCAGCCACGTCGTCGGGGCCGGGCAACGAGCAGGCGCGGTCGGTCGACGAGCGGGCCGCCCGCAAGGAGCTCTCACGCATCGAGCGCCGCCTCAAAGTGGTCGACGCCCGCGAGGCCGAGCTGCACCGCGACATGTCCGACGCGGCGGCCGACCATCAGCGCGCGCTCGTCCTCGACGGCGAGCTGCGCGCGCTCGCGCAGGAGAAGGACGAGCTCGAAGGGCGCTGGCTGACCCTCAGCGACGATCTGGGCTGAGCCGCCGTCCGCCGCGAGCGTCCGGACGACCTACGATCGGGCACGTCAACCGCGCGAGCAACGCGGCCGCCGGCTGAGGAGACCGATGCATGGGGCACGTCGTGGTCCGCGCTTCAGCGAAGATCAACCTGCAGCTCGGCGTCGGGACCGTACGCCCCGACGGCTACCACTCCGTGGCCACCGTCTATCACGCGGTCGCGCTCTTCGACGAGGTGGTCGCGGCCACCGGGGAAGGCTTGCAGGTCACGGTGCAGGGCGAGCAGGCCTCGCTCGTGCCCGCCGATCGCACCAACCTCGCGGCTCGCGCGGCGATCCTCGTGGCCAAGCGCTCGGGCATCCCCGCTGATGTCCACCTGACGATCCGCAAGGGCATCCCGGTCGCCGGCGGCATGGCCGGCGGGAGCGCCGATGCAGCCGCGGCCCTGATCGCCTGCGACGAGCTGTGGGGCTGCGAGTTCTCCCGCGACGAGCTGGCCGAGCTCGCTGCCCAGCTGGGCAGCGACGTGCCGTTCGCCCTGGTCGGCGGCACCGCGATGGGACACGGGCGTGGCGAGCGGCTCAGCCCCGTGCTGGGTCGCGGCCGTTTCGTCTGGGTGCTCGCCCTGGCTGCCGAGGGACTTTCCACGCCGCTCGTCTATGCCGAGTGCGACCGGCTGCGGGGCCAGCGCATCCTGCCCGAGCCGCGGGTGTCCGACGCGCTGATGTCGGCGTTGCGCGCCGGTGACTCTCGGGCTCTCGGAGCGTCGCTGAGCAACGACCTGGGCGAGGCGGCCTGCTCGCTGCGGCCGGTGCTGCGCGAGGTGCTCGACTTCGGTCTGCAGGCCGGGGCTCTCGGGGCGACGGTGTCGGGCAGCGGACCGACGTGCGCGTTCCTGGTGCACGACGACGCTCACGCCAGCGAGCTGCAGAACGTTCTCGAGCGTAGCCCGCACGTGCGGGCCGTCGTGCGCACGCATGGCCCGGTGCCGGGCGCCCGCATCCTGCGCACGACCGAGTGACTCAGCGCGTCGTGAGCTTGGGCCTCGCCTCGAGCGACGACAGCCCGTTCCACGCGAGGTTGACCAGATGTGCGGCGACGTCGGCCTTCTTGGGCTTTCGTACGTCGAGCCACCACTGCCCGGTCAGGGCCACCATGCCGACGAGCATCTGGCTGTAGAGCGGTGCCGCCTTGGTGTCGAACCCCCGCTGCTTGAACTCGGCAGCGAGGATGTGCTCGACCTGGCTGGCGGTGTCGTTCATGAGCGAGGCGAACGTGCCGGTCGACTGGGCGACCGGGGAGTCACGCACGAGGATGCGGAAGCCGTCGCTGGACGACTCGATGTAGTCGAGCAGCGCGAGCGCGGCCAGCTCGAGCACCTGGCGCGGATGGTGGGTGCCGGTGAGGGCGCTCGTGATGCGGTCGAGCAACGAGCTGACCTCACGGTCGACGACGACGGCATAAAGCCCTTCCTTGCCACCGAAATGCTCATAGACGACCGGCTTGGACACCCCTGCCTTGGCCGCGATCTCCTCGACCGACGTGCCCTCGAAGCCACGTTCGGCGAAGAGGGAGCGCCCCACGATGAGCAGCTGCTCGCGTCGCTCCTTGCCCGTCATGCGCACGCGTACGGTCGCCCGCTTGGGTTCGTCGTTGCGCAGATCGGACGCGGTGCGTCGGTCGGACGTCAAGCGACTAGGAGACCTTGACGTCGACGCGCTTGGCGTCGATCCGCTCACGCACGGGCCAGCGGACGTCCTTGCACCAGCCGAGCTTCTCGAAGAGCCAGATGGTGCGGGCGCTGATGTCGACCTGGCCGCGCTCCACGCCATGGCGTGCACACGTCGGGTCGGCGTGGTGCAGGTTGTGCCACGACTCACCGAAGGACAGGACGGCAAGCCACCAGACGTTGCCTGAGCGGTCACGACTCTTGAACGGCTTCTCGCCGACGGCGTGGCAGATCGAGTTGATGGACCAGGTGACGTGGTGCAGCAGCCCGACGCGCACCAGGCTGCCCCAGAAGAACGCGGTCAGCGCGCCGTGCCACGACATGGTGAGCAGGCCGCCCAGAACCGGGGGCAGCAGCAGCGAGACGAGAACCAACCACGGGAACGCGCGCGACACGCGCACGATGTCGGGGTCCTTGAGCAGGTCGGGGGCGTACTGCCGCTGGCTGGTCTGCTCGACGTCGAACAGCCAGCCCATGTGTGCGTGGTAGAGGCCCTTGGCCAGGGCGGGCACGGTCTCGCCGTAGCGCCACGGGGAGTGCGGGTCGCCCTCCTTGTCGGAGAACTTGTGGTGGCGGCGGTGGTCGGCGACCCAGCGGACCAGGGGTCCCTCGATCGCCATGCTTCCGGCGACGCCCATCACGATCTTGAGCCAGCGGTTCGGCTTGTAGGAGCCGTGCGTGAAGAGGCGGTGGAAGCCGGCGGTGATGCCCAGCCCGGTGAAGACGTAGAACACGAACCCGATGATCGCGTCGCTCCACCCGAGGCCGTGCCAGTGCCAGGCGAAGGGAACCGCGGCGACGAGCGCGACGAAGGGGATGGCGATGAACAGCGCCAGCGCCACCTGCTCCCACGTCTGCTTCTGCTCGGCACCCGTCGTCGCACTGACGACGGGCGTCTCCTCGATGGTTCGATCTACGGCAGGGGCAGACACGTCAGCGGCTCCTCGGGGGATGGGACAGAGGCGGTGGCGCTCCTACGCAACCGTAACCTACGCCAACGTAGGTTGGGAAGGGTTCGCTCTACGTGGTCACCCCGGGGTGGCAGACTGTGCGCGCCGGGTGGTGCCTTTCGGGCGCGTACGCAGCATCGCTCGATCCGCTGTGGTGTAACGGCAGCACCCAGGCCTTTGGAGCCTCGGAGTCCTGGTTCGAATCCAGGCGGCGGAGCAGTTCTAGGCGGACCGGTAACCAGCTGCTCGGTGACTCAGCGTGACCGTGAACAGACCCCACGTGCGATTTTTCGAGTTCCATACCACACGGTATTTGCCGTGATACTGTGCGTGACTGAAGGTCACTCTTTTGGCACGCACAGCCGGTCGTCTGACGTGGGTACGTATGGTCGAATGGCAAAGCCGAGGCAAATCGGTCCTAGGGGTGGGGGGCACATGACTGACGTTCGAAGCGACAAACCGTTGATGTCCAGAAGGCAGATCCTCAAGTCCGGCGGCGCCGTCGGCGTCGGCGTGGTCTGGGCGGTCCCGTTGGTGCAGACGCTGTCCATCGGTGCGGCCGATGCCGCGAGCGGCAACCCCGGGGGTGGTACGCCGCCGACCACGACGCCGTCGGGCACTCCTACGCCTACGACATCGGCGCAGGGCACGCCGTCCGGCACGCCGAGCGCGACTTCTTCGCCGTCCGAGACGCCGAGCGGCACGGCGAGCCCGAGCGGTAGCCCGAGCCCGACGGCGAGCCCGAGCACGACGGCGAGCCCGAGCAGTAGACCGAGCACGACGGCGGGCCCGAGCACGACGGCGGGCCCGAGCAGCACGGCGAGCCCGAGCACGACGGCGTCCTCGACCCCGTCGGCGAGCACCTCGACGACAGCGTCGCCTTCGGTCTCTGCCACCACAACGGGTCCGCCGGTCTCGGTGCAGGCCGGTGGGGCGCCCAGCACGTCGCCGACTCCCGAGA
>CAXSDR010000005.1:23907-60307 GCA_964236445.1 uncultured Motilibacteraceae bacterium
CCGCCGGTCTCGGTGCAGGCCGGTGGGGCGCCCAGCACGTCGCCGACTCCCGAGACGTCCGTCCTCGGGGTCAAGGTGCAGAAGCCCGGCAGCACGACTCCTCGCCGCATGACTCCGCGCAGCAGCCGGCCGGGGGTGAGCCCGCAGGTCTCACCGGCCCGCGCCAGCGGCTCCGGCAGCCTCGCCAAGACCGGCGCCGACATCCTCGGTGTCTCAGCTGTCGGTCTCGCCGCAACGGCCGCTGGTGCGGCTCTGCTGCGCAAGGCCCGCACAAGCGACGATCTCCCGGTCGCCGACGAGACGGGTCCGGACCTCTAGCTGGTTCGACCGCTCGGAGCAGTCCTCACGACGGCCCAGCTGGTGTCTTTGACACCAGGTGGGCCGTTCGGCTTCGGAGCCCGATCCTCCGCGAAGCGATAATCGGCTGGGCCAATGGGGTGGATTCGCTGCATCACCGCATGCGATACACGGACCGTCAACAACCGTCACTATTTGTGGTGTTCTCGCCCGCACTCGGGTGACTCTTGGTGACTTATCTGCCACCGATTGCATCCGCTCGTGCCACCGCAGTGACCGCAAATGCGACATACCGGGCAAAAGGCCAACTCGTGCCGCCGGACCAACACTCTGCTGTGTGACCGCCCTGTGGTGGCGGCACGATTCGTTGACTACTGTCAGCACACACCGTGAGCCCTGGGGGGGGCGTCGAACCGGTCGACATCTGCTTTGGGGGGCACAGTGAAGGACAGCATCGCCATTCCGTCAGGCCGGCGGCGTGTGCTGATCGTCGGCGTCAACTACGGACCCGAACACACGGGAATCGCGCCATATACGGTGGGGATGGCGCAGGCGTTCGCGAAAGATCATGAGGTGCAGGTGCTGACGACGCATCCGCACTACCCGATGTGGCGAACCACGGACGGCTATGGCCAGTGGCGGCGTGACGAGGACATCGACGGTGTGTCCGTCTCTCGCTTGCGACACCACGTGCCCGCCCGGCCGCAAGGCATCGGGCGCGTCTTGAGTGAGATCAGTTTCGCCGCCCGTTGCCTCACCGCGCGGGTGGAGCGCCCGGATGTCGTCGTAGTCGTGAGTCCGGCCATCCTGTCGGTGGTGGCAGCGCGACAGATCGCGCGGCGGTTTCGCGTCCCCCTGGCGGTCGTCGTGCAGGACCTCTACAGCCGGGCTGTGGCCGAAGCCGGCGTGTTGGGTGGCCATGGTGCAGGTGTCGTGTCGTGGGTGGAGAGCACCTTGCTCCGGAGCGCAGCCGCAGTGGTGACCATTCATCCGACGATGTCGACGAGCCTCGTCGAGCGCATGGGCTTGCGGCACGACGTCATGACGGTCATCCGCAACTGGACGCATCTGCGCCCGGGCACGTCGGATCGCGCCGCCGTGCGACAGCGCATGGGTTGGCGCGACGACGAGACGATCGTGCTGCACGCAGGCAACATGGGCGCCAAGCAGGGACTGGCGAACGTCGTCGAAGCAGCGCGCCTCGTAGGGAATCGAAGAATCCGATTCGTGCTGATGGGATCCGGCAGTGACAGGTCGACCCTGAGCGCTCTGAGCACAGACGTGGCGGCAGCCGACATCGTTCCTTCCGTCGACGAGTCAGCCTTCTTCGGCGTGCTCCGTGCCGCGGACGTTCTGCTGGTCAATGAGCGACCGGGCGTACGAGAGATGTGTCTCCCGTCGAAGTTGACCTCCTACTTCGTGGCGAGCCGTCCCATCGTCGCGGTGTGTGACCCGCTCGGAGCGACGGCGTCGGAGGTGCGGGCGGCGGAAGCGGGAGTCGTCGTGCCGCCGGGCGATCCCGCGGCGTTGCTGGATGCCGTGCTCGCGATCACCTCGTCCGGAGAAGCAGAGCAGATGGGCGCCGCCGGCGGCGTCTACGCTCGCGAGCACCTCAGTGCAGCGACCGCAGCCGGGAGCTATCGCCGCTGGTTGTCTGCGCTGCTCGACGACGCACGGGTGAGCCCGGTCGTCGATGCTGACGACGTCGACCTGCGCCTACCGTCAGACGACCGGGTGATCACCCTGCCGGAACGATCTCCGAGCCAAGCGATCTGACCGCTGGCATCGCACTTCCCAGCCCGAGCGAGTCTGGGAAAGACCGTCGTTATTTGGCTACTCTGGGTTTCACGCAGTCACGCTGCGTCTGAAAGGAAGAAGGCATCGTGGAGCTGATCGACTATCTTCGGATGCTTCGCCGCCGGTGGGTCGTTGTGTTGCTCTGCGCGTTCTTGGGGGCGCTCGGCGGAATAGCGTGGGTCAAGACGACGACGCCTTCCTACAGCGCGACGGCAGAGTCGTTCGTCGGAGTGAGGCTGCCGGCCGGCGTGGACAACAAAACGATCTCCGCACAGTCGGGATCGCAGTACGTCCTCGACCGGATGCAGTCCTATGCCGAGCTGGTCGGCTCGGCGGCGGTGGCCCAGCCGGTCATCAAGGCTCTCGGCGTGAACGAGAGCATCGACCAGTTCGCGGCCGGTGTCACGGCGAGCGTTCCGCCGAAGACGGTGCTGCTGCGGGTCACTGCGGTTTCCGCGGACCCGAGAACCGCCTCACGGACCGCCACGCTGACGGCGCAGCAGCTCGGAAGCGTCATCGAGCGCTACGAGGGAAGCGGCACCACGGGCGGCTCCTTCGTCACCGTGACGCTCACCGGCCCCGCGGAGGTGCCCTCGGCCCGCTCGGGGGCAAGTCCGGCGATGCGCATCGGGCTGCTGCTCATCCTCGGCCTCGGGCTGGGAGTGCTTGCTGCATCGTTGATCGACCAAGCGCGAGGCGGTTCCCGACGGGCGACTCCGGCAACGGCGAGCGCTGCTGCCAGCCAGACCGGTGTGACGCCGAGCACGCCCCGGGCGGCGACACTCGCGCCTGCGGCTGTCCGTTCGTCCCCGATGCCAGCCGCTGTCGTTGCGCCATCGGCAGCCGCCCCGACACGTGGGTCCGGATCTTCGGCCGAGCCACGCGACAGCCGCAACTCGGCGATCCGGCGCCTGCGGCGACGCCAAGATGACGTCTAACCCAGGCGCGGCCGGTGCGACGTCCGCCAGCGCCGCCAATGACATCGACCTGCTGACGGACGAGGCGTCGCTCGGAGCACAAGCGACCGGCAGCCCCGGCGCCCCCGCGCGCAGGCGACCTCGTGGCCGCCCGGTCGCAAAAGACAGCGCCCCGGGCGCGGTGTGGCTCGCGCGGGGTGTGACGCTCGGGGACCAGGTGCTCTCGAGCGTCTCGAATGTGCTTGCGGTGGCCCTCGTGGCGCGAGTGCTCGATCAGAACCAGTTCGGCCGGTTCGCGCTCGGCTACACGATGCTGACCCTGACCCTGGCGCTGAGCCGGGCCTATTTCGGGAACCGGCTCTCGATGGTCGGTGACCGACTCGCGGCACAACGGCTCGCCGCGGACCTGGTCGTGTCGATCGTCATCCTCGCCCCACTCGCGACTCTCGTAGTTCTCGGCGCGTCCCTGCTGGTCACCGGCGGCGCCTCGCTCGACATCCTGGTGATCGTCGCCGTTGCGACCCCTGTGGTCTGCGCCCAGGACATCCTGCGGTTCGGCGCTTCGGCGTCTCGGCGCGGGTGGACCGCGCTGTGCTCCGATGGCGTCTGGGTGTTGATCATGCTCGCGCCGTTCGTCGGGGGACTGCGCTTGTCCTCCAGATCTGCTCTGCTGCTGTGGGCCATCGGGGCAGTCGCGGCGTTCGCCGTGGCGCTGCTCACCTGTGGTTGCCTACCCTCCTTCCGCTCGGGTGTGCGCGAGCTCAGGCGCCCGGACCGCCTTGGGACCTCGGTGGCGGTGGGATCGGTGATCTCGGCACTGAGCTCGCTGTGGGTGCTCGCCGCCGTCGCGAGGCTGATCGGCCCCGCGGTCGCCGGCAGCCTTCGCGGTGCCTCGACCGCGATGGGCCCGATCAATGTCCTCATCGCCTTCGTGCCCATCGGTCTGACCCCGATGCTCGTTTCCCGCCCACGCAAGCACGATCTGCGCTTCTGCGCCCTGGTCTCCGGCGGGCTCATGCTCGCGATGCTCGTGTGGGGCAGTGTGCTCCTCGCCGTGCCGCACGACATCGGCGAGGCTGCGTTCGGTGACTCCTGGTCGGGTATCAGGCGCATCCTGCCGTGGACCGTCGCGGAATACGTCTGTCTGTGCGCGGCGATGGGTGCCGTGCTAGGCCTGCGAGTGCGCCACCGTGCGTCCGCGCTGCTCAGGCAGACGCTGTGTGCCGGCGTGGTGACCGCCATCGGTGGGACCGTCATCGCGGCTGTCACGCACAGATCGTGGGCTGTCGCCGCCGTGTTGACGTGCGCAGCGTTGCTCCTCGCGGTGCTGGCCTGGTTCCACTTGCACCTGCCCGAGAAGCACAGCGAACCGCGCGGAGCAGCTGCGCTCGCCGGACTCAGCGAGACCGCTGAGACGCTCGCCCGCAGGCAGCGCACCGGTGCACTGCCCGAGTCGGTCGTGGTCGGCTACACGGCCGGGGTGTTCGACATGTTCCATGGCGGGCACGTCAGTCTGCTGCGCCGAGCCCGTGAGCGATGTGACCACCTGATCGTCGGTGTCACCAGTGACGAGCTCGCTGCTTCGTTGAAGGGTGCGGAGCCGGTGATTCCCTTTCTGGAACGCAGCGCCATCGTGGCATCGGTGCGCTACGTCGACGCGGTCGTCCCCCAGATGAGCACCGACAAGGTCGATGCGTGGGCAGCCGTCAAGTTCGACGTCGTGTTCGTCGGTGACAACGTGGCCAAGGCCCCCGAATGGGCTGCGACCGAGTCCGCACTGGCGTCGCGAGGCGCAACGGTGGTCGTGTTGCCGGCGACCTACGACCGCGCCGGCTACGTGCTCGACCGTGACCGCTCCGATCAGTTGATGGCCGAATGAGCGCGCGAGTGGAACCAGAGGTGGGTCTTGTGCCCGAGCGGGACTTTCGGTCCACGATGACTGCACTGCGCTCCGCGCAGAAGGGCTCTCGAGGTGTTTCCGCCTACTCCGTGCACATCAACCGCCCGGCGGGACGGTGTTTGGCCGCAGTGGCTGCGTTGGTGGGAATGAGCGCCAACGCGGTCACCCTGCTCAGCGGTGGTCTCTCCCTTGCTTCGGTCACCCTCCTGGCGGTCGGACCGCGTTCGTGGGGGACCGGCGTCCTGGTCGCGTTGGGCATGCTCCTGGGATTCGCGCTCGACTCGGCCGACGGGCAGCTCGCGCGACTCCAGGGCACGGGCAGCGCGGCAGGCGAGTGGCTCGACCACGTCGTCGACTGTGCAGTGAAGCTCGCCATCCACTCCGCGGTGCTGGTGGGCTGGTATGTGCATGGCGAACGTGACGGCATCCTCCTCATTCCGCTCGGATTCCAGCTCACCGCGGTAGTCCTTTTCTTCGGCGGCATCCTGGCCGCCAAGCTGCACGAGCACCGCGGGCGCGCAGGGGGCGTGCAGGCGGCTCGACAGGGGCCGCTGCGTTCGGCGATCGTTCTGCTGCCGGCGGACCACGGCATGCTGTGCCTGGTTTTCCTGCTGTGGGGTTGGCCGCGGGCGTTCACCCTGCTCTACATCGTGCTGTTCGTCGGCAACGTCGCGTTGCTCGGCGCCATGTCGAGGAACTGGCTGCGAGAGCTTTCGTGACCGCGCGCGAGGTCGAGCGGCCACTCGATGCCTTGATCGGCTATGCGCCTGGCGCTTTCGACATGTTCCACATCGGGCACCTCAACCTCCTCCGACGGGCGCGGCTGCAGTGCGACTTCCTCGTCGCGGGTGTCGTCTCCGACGAGGTCGCACACATCCAGAAGGGCCGCCGCCCGGTCGTGCCGGAGCAGGAGCGGCTCGACGTCGTGCGCAGCATGCGCTTCGTCGACGACGCCGTGCTGGAGCAGACGACCGACAAGGTCGCGACCTGGCGCGCTGTGGGATTCGACGTGATCTACAAGGGAGACGACTGGAAGGGCTCGACAAAATGGGCGGCCCTCGAGCGCGAGTTCGCTGGCGTCGGAGTTCGCGTCGTCTATCTGCCATATACGGCGCACACGTCGAGCACTTCCCTGCGCACCAACCTGCGCGCGCCCTCTCCATGATCGAAGGCGCATCCGCTTCGTTACGCATGGTGAGGTAACTCGGTACGTCGCATGACTCTGAGTATCCAAACACCTGCGTACGGGTGCTCAACCGGGAGCGATCTTTCTTCCCCGTCACTCACGCGCTTACTTTTGGGAAAGTCCGCTTACAGTAGTCACAGGTCCGGCTCGTCCGGCACGCACCAGGGGTGGGACGGAACACATGTTGCGACGGTTCGTGACGATAGGTGCTGCCTTTTTGCTTGCGGCTGCTTCGGTGCCCGTGATGGCAGGCGAGGCGTCGGCGGTTCAGGCCCCGGTCGCCTTCACGGGCGCCAACCTCCCGACGTACCAGACCAACGGCATCGCCTGGGCGGTCGCGTCGTCGCCCGGTCTGGTGTTCGTAGGAGGCACGTTCACCTCCGTACGTCCGCCGGGGGCGGCCGCTGGGACCGACGAGATGTCGCGCACCAACTTCGTGGTGCTCGATGCTGCGACCGGATCACCGACATCGTGTGCGCCGACCTTCGAGCTGCCCGCCGACCAGACGCAGGCCACGGTGCGCTCACTGAAGGTCTCGCCCGACGGCAGGACGCTTTATGTCGGCGGCTACTTCAGCCAGGTCAACGGCGTGCCCATGCAGCACCTGGCCGCGGTCGACATCGCGACATGCTCGCTGATCAGCTCGTTCCAGCCGATGCCGAACGGCGCCGTGCGATCGATCGACGCGACGTCGACCGCGGTCTACTTCGTCGGCGGCTTCACCTCACTCGCGGGCAACGCCCGTCAACGTGCGGGGGCCGTCGCTGCGGTGGGCACCGCCAACGCCGGGGCTGCCCTTGCGTGGGCGCCCGCCTTCGACAAAGAGGTGCGTGCTGTTGCGCTGAAGCCCGACGCCAGTGTTGCGGTCGTCGGCGGAGACTTCAACACCGTCAACGGGGCGGCCTCGCATGCCCTCGCTGTCGTCGACACGTCGGCTGGGGCAGCGGTGAAGACCTATCCCGCGCCCTACATCAACGCGAACTCCGTAGTCAAAGACCTTGCGGTCGACGGCACCGGCTTCTACACCGGCAACGAGGGCACCGGCGGTGGTGTCTTCGACGGCCGCATCGCCGTGGACTGGAACGGCTACACCGAGCGCTGGCGCGATACCTGCCTCGGTGCCACGCAGGCCGTCGTCGTCTACAGCGGTGTGCTCTACAGCGGTTCGCACGCACATGACTGCAGCAGCATGGGCGAGTTCGCAGACGGTGCTCGCAACCACTTCCTCGCTCAGTCCACGTCGGGCCCGACGCTGCTTTCCTGGTTCCCGCAGACGAACGACGGGCTCGGAGAGAGCATCGGCCCGCGCGACATGGCGGTGGCGTCGGCTGGTTCTCAGCGCTTCCTGTACGCCGTCGGCGAGTTCACGACGGTCAACGGTGTCGCGCAGCTGGGCATCACCCGTTTCGGTGCCGGTCCTGACACGACAGCACCGACGCTCGCGACTCCCAGCTTCACCAGCATCCGCAAGGGGGAGGCGCGCGTGACGTGGCGCCAGTCCAACGACGTCGACGACTCGTTGCTCACCTACCGCGTCTACCGCGACTACTCCAGCACGCCGCTGTGGACCGGCACCGGAAGCTCATTCTTCTGGAAGCGTCCGCAGATGACCTACGTCGACAGCAACCTCACACCAGGGTCGACGCACTCCTACCGCGTGGACGTGAGCGACGGCACCAACATCACGGCGGGGCCATGGCGTGATCTGGTGATCGCGACGACCTCTTCGGCGTACGCCGCACGTGTCCTGTCCGACGGCGCTGATCTGTTCTGGCGCTATGACGAGTTGGGTGACGTCTATGTCTCCGATGCCACGGGCAAGAACAACAACGGCTACCTCCGTGGGGCGTCCGCCTATCAGGTGACGCCGTCCGCCGTCACCGGAGACGCCAGCAAAGCGATCACGCTCAGCGGCGCCACGTCGGGGATCAACGGCGAAGCCCGCATCGCTGCCCCCACGACCTTCTCCGTCGAAACGTGGTTCAAGACGACCACGACGCGGGGGGGCAAGCTCATCGGCTTCGGCAACAACCCGCAGAACAACAGCACCAGCTATGACAAGCACATCTACATGGCCAACGACGGGTCGGTGGTGTTCGGCGTCTATTCCGGGGCCATGACCGTGCTGAAGTCGCAGCCGGCCCTCAACGACGGCGCCTGGCACTCCGTCGTAGGCACGCAGGGGGCTGCAGGGATGGCCCTCTACATCGACGGCGTACGTGTCGGCCGCAACGCTGTCACGACGAGTGAGACGTCTCCGGGCTACTGGCGCGTCGGCTCGGACAGCCTCGGTGGCTGGCCCAGCCAGCCGACGACGCAGTATTTCGCCGGCTCGCTGGACGAGACGGCGGTCTATTCCACGGCCCTGAGCGGCGCCACGGTGGCCGATCATCATGCGCTTGCCACGGGTGCCGTGCCCGCCGTGGGCCCAGCCGACTACTACGGGCGCTTCATCTACGATGCGGACCCCTCTTTCTTCTGGCGCCTGGGGGAGGCCGGTGGCAGCTCCGCGGCGGACGCGACCAACTCCGGACTGACAGGCGTCTACGGCTCAGGGATCACTTTCAGCGCAGCCGGTGCGGTGCCCGGTGGCAATACCGCAGTCACGCTGTCCGGGACGACAGCCGGACTCGTCTCGTCGTCCGCCTCGACGACCGCTCCCTCGACCTATTCCGAGGAAGCATGGTTCCGGACGAACTCGCAGGTAGGTGGACAGATCCTCGGCTTCGGCACTTCTCAGACAGCCAACAGCGCAACTGTCGACAAGAGCGTCGTCATGCGCAACGACGGAAAGCTGATCTTCGGTGTTGTCGCAGGCGCAACCCCGACCACCCTCACCTCGACGGCTGCCTATAACGACAACGCTTACCATCACGTGGTCGCGACGCAGGGCAGCACGGGCATGCGCCTCTATGTCGATGGTGCGCTCGTCGCCTCGGGAACCGAGACTCGCGGCGCCACGATGTCCGGCTACTGGCGGGTCGGCGGTGACCGTGTCAGTGGCTGGTCGGGTGCGCCCACCAGCGGCTACCTCGCAGGCTCCGTGGACGAGGTAGCGGTCTATCCCGGCGTCCTGAACGCCACGCAGGTCGCGGCGCACTACAGCGCCGGCACGCCGACCGCACCCGATGTGGCCGCACCGATCGCCGTGTCAGCGCCGTCCGCCTCCGTCGTCGCCGGCGACGTCGCGCTTTCGTGGCCGTCTTCGCGCGACAACGTGGGTGTCACGCGTTATGAGGTGCACCGGTCGACGACCGCCCAGTTCATCCCTGACAGCTCGACGTTGGTCGCGTCCACTTCCGCCACCAGCTACACGGATGCGGGCGTCGGTGTCGGCATGTCCTTCTACCGCATCGTGGTCAAGGATGCGGCCGGCAACAGCAGTGCGCCGTCCAACAGCGTCAGCGCTTACGTGACCGACGTCGTCGCGCCCAGCACGCCCACCAGCGTGACGGCTAATGCGGGTGCCAACTCGGTGAGCCTGTCATGGGCGGCCTCCACCGACAACGTGGCAGTCGCCGAATATCACGTCTACCGCTCGAAGACCTCAGGGTTCACGCCGGGCTCCGTCAACCAGGTGGCTGTGGTCACCACGCCGACCTGGCAGGATTCCCCGCTGGCAATAGGCACCTACTACTACCGGGTCGATGCGCGAGACGGTGCGGGCAACATCAGCGTCGCCTCGGCGCAGCTCACGGCGGTCGTCGCGGATACGCAGGCTCCCACGGTTCCCGGTGGCGTCACAGCCACGGTGAGCGGCGCCAACGTCAGCTTGGCCTGGAGTGGATCCAGCGACGACGTTGCGGTGACGGGCTATGACGTCTACCGGTCGACGAGTGCGGCTTATCAGCCCTCGTCGGCAACACGGATCGCCTCCGTCACGACCACCGGCTACACCGACACGGGGGTCGACGAGGGCAACTCCTACTACCGCATCGTGGCCAAGGACGGCGCGGGCAACAGCAGTGATGCCTCGACCGAGACCTTGGCGGTGGTTGCCCCCTCGCCCGTCACGGTGACGGTCGCTCCCATCGCCGACACCTTCGCCAACGAAGGTGCGCCGACGACGAACTACGGCTCGGATGCGTCGCTGGCGTCGCTCGGAGCGCCCGCCAACATCACCTACCTGCGGTTCGTGCTTCCCGCGGCGCCCGCGGGCAAGTCGCTGACGAGCGCATCGCTGCAGCTGCGCACCAACACCGGCAGCTACGCAGGCTCGGGCAACCCGCAGACCGTTCAGTTTGCCTCCGACTCCTGGACCGAGTCGACGCTGACGTGGAACGGTCGTCCTGCCCTGACGGTCGGTGTGCTCGGCACCATTGCGGCGGGGACGCAGCCCGACACCAGATACTCGGCAGCCTTGTCGACCGCGGCGGTCACGCCGGCCCTGGGATCGCAGCGGACGCTGGCAGTCACGAGCACGGGCAGCGACGACTTCTATGCTTGGTCGTCGAACTTCCCGGGCGTCCCATACCGGCCGTCGCTGGCTCTGACGTTCAGTCCCAACGACACGACAGCGCCGACTGCACCCACGGCTCTCTCGAGCAGTGTCGCGGCGTCCACGGTGTCCCTGACGTGGCAACCGGCGACGGACGACGTCATGGTGACCGGCTATGAGGTGCATCGCTCAGCGACTCCCGGCTTCTCGCCGAGCGCCGCGACCCTGGTCGGCACGCCGTCGGGGCCCTCGTTCAGCGAGGACCGACTAGGAGCCGGCACGTGGCACTACGTCGTGATCGCCAAGGACGCAGCCAACAACTCCAGTGACGCGTCCGCTCGCACCACGGCAGTGGTCACTGCCGACGACTCTGCGCCCACCACGCCCGGGTCCGTCACCGCTACGCCGTCCGGCTCCGCTGTGCTGGTGAGCTGGTCGGCATCGAGCGACGACGTCGGTGTCGCGGGCTATGACGTCTTCCGGTCATCGGTCTCCGGGTTCACACCCTCCAACGCCACGAAGCTGAGCTCCGTGTCGGGGACATCGTTCAACGACTCGGGGGCCGGGCCGGGCACGTCCTACTACCGCGTCGTGGCGAGGGACGCCGCCGGCAACGGAAGCACGCCCTCGGACGAGGGCTCGGCGACGGTCGCTGACGTCACCGCGCCGAGCAGCCCGACGAACGTGGCGGCCGATGTGACCGCTTCTTCTGTCGCCCTGTCGTGGTCGCCCGCCACTGACGACGTGGCGGTCACCGGCTACCGGGTCTACCGGTCGGCGACGTCAGGGTTCACCCCGGACGCAGCCACCCGCATTGCCATGCTGACAGGAACGGCGTTCAGCGACACGGGTCGACCGACGGGGACCTTCTACTACCGCGTCACCGCGGTCGACGCTGCCGCGAACGAGAGCAACCCGTCGATCCAGAAGTCGGTGGTCGTAGGCGACATGACGGCTCCGACGGCTCCGGGTGCTTTGACGGTCACCGCGTCCGATTCCTCGGTCGCTGTGTCGTGGGGCGCCGCTTCGGACGACGTGGCCGTCGCCGGCTACGACATCTACCGATCGGCGACCTCGGGCTTCTCACCCAGCCAGCAGAACCGTCTCGCCACGGTCACACCCACGTCCTACACCGACACGGCTGTGCCGGCCGGCACGTGGTACTACCGCGTGGACGCGGTCGACGCATCGGCCAACGTGGGGCCCGCGACAGCGGAGCGCAGCGTCGTTGTGCCGGCCGGTGCACCGATATCGGTGAGCGTCTCCGCCGTTGCGGACACCTACAGCAACGAGGGTGCACCGTCGACCACATTCAGCTCGTCGTCATCGCTGTCCTCTCGCGGCTCCATCGGCGCTGTCTCCTATCTTCGGTTCGTCCTGCCTGCCGCGCCTGCGGGCAAGACGCTCACCGGTGCCACTCTCAATCTGCACACCAGCACGCTGACTACTGCTGGTTCGATCGAGCCGCACCAGGTGCATGTCGGAAGCGACGCCTGGTCCGAGAGCACGCTCACCTGGAACAACCAGCCGGGCTTCAGCGCGCCCGTGGTCGGGACCATCGGCGGCGGTGTCGGGGTCGATCAGGCGTTCAGTGTGACGCTGACAGCCGCGGCGCTGCAGCCGATGGTCGGCACGCAGGGCACCCTGGCGATCACTAATACCGGCACGGACAGCCTGTGGTTGTGGTCCAGCGACTTTGCGACGGTGTCCTGTCGGCCGGAGCTCGTGCTGACCTACAGCTGACCGCTGCTGAGGACTCATGGCGCCAGGGGCTCAGAGCGCAGGCAACGGGTGTCGTCCGGTCACGAAGACGCTGCAGGCGATGATGACGAACAGCCCCGCCATAGCCTGCAACAAGGAGCCGCGCAGGAGGATGATCGAATAGAACGGCATGATCACGGTGAGGACTCGCACGCCGCCCCGACTCCGGCCGTCTGCCACGAGTCGTTCGTCGAGACGGCGGATGAGCCAGCCCGTCGCGCCCATGCCTACGAGCAGGAGTCCCCAGCCGCCGCTGATGAAGAGTTCGGACCACAGCGGCGCCGACAGGTTCGTGAAGTCATATCCCCGGAAGTCCGCCAGGACCACGCCGGTGTCTTCGGGTTTGCTCTGCCAGACAGAGCGGGGGACCCAGAACAAGGCTGCACCGAGCAGCTGACGCCCCTCGGTCGTTCCTCTGGCGTCGACGAAGGCCACCGTGTTGTTGATCTGGTCGAATGCGTCGTAGTCACCCTTGGACAGCGTCTGCGACGGGCCGGTCTCCTGTTGCGCGGTCCGGTCTTCTGGCGCATACCGCATGCGGTCCGCATAGGGGAACACCAGCACCAGGCCGACCGCGAGAACGGTCGCGGTGGTGCGCAGACGCCGTTTCGTCGCAGTCGCTCCCAGGGCAGCGAGCACGGCCAGCGCGGCGGTTCCACAGGCATAGCGCGGCGTTGAGATGGGATTCAGCACCGCGATCAGCGCGAGGCCCAGGATCGCGGGCGCTACGACCGGCAGGCGTCGCGCCTCGCTCGCCATCTGCTCGCGTAGGCGAAGCTGGGCGACGAAGGCGACCACCAGAGGCAGCGTGCTCATGGCGCGTACGAGAGCGGCCACCGTGGGATTTCCCCACGCCGCGTTCTCCATCATGGTGCGCTGGGCCCGGGAGGCGAAGAGGCTGCTCGGCCCGATCTTCATGACGTAGTAGGCCGTCAGGACCAGTGCGCCGGCGGTCAACGCGTGCACCCGGTGCTCCGCGGCATAGGGCAGGACTCTGCGCTGGCGCGGTGGGCGGCCACGACCACCGGCGGCGATGCCGAAGGCTGCGGCTGCGCTCCCGAGACCGACCACCGCCATGGCCCGACCGTTGAGTCCGGTGTCCACGAACGGTGTGGTGTCGGGGTAGTGCCCGGTCCTCATCTGCACCAGCGGTGCCAGACCGAGGAAGACGTAGACGAACAGCCAGAACATCAGCTCGAACAGTCGTTGCTCGCCCAGTGAGACCAGCCAGGCATACCGCAGGCCGACCACCACGGTGAGCATCGCCGCCCAGATCCAGACCGGCGACGTAGCGGGACGCAACGGCGTGCTGGACATGAGCAACAGCGGGGCGACGCCTGCCATGACCGTCGCGGTGACGGCGAACCAGCCACCCGCCGCGCGGGCCGGCTCAGGTGACGCCGTGGTGCGAAAACCGTCCGGGTCGGACAGGTCGGCAGGGCGAAGCGCAGTCACTGCGGGCCCTCCACGGGTGCACTTGGGACACAACCGGCGACAAACACGTTGAACACTAGGCCAGTGGGGTCTTCGCGGCGGTGCGATCGCGACCCTACGTCTAGAGTTTGCCCATGCTGGAACCGCGACGCGACGCCCCGGCTCGCCGGCTCTCCGACTTCACCGGCGTCGGCTACGACAAGGGACGTGGGGTGCACTGGCAAGTTGCCTGGCTCCTCGTCTCGGGTGTCGCGGTCACGCGGTGGTGGTTTCCCGCTCGTTGCAGAGTTGCGGTCCTGCGTGCGTTCGGAGCAGTCATCGGTGAGGGCGTGCTCGTGCGTCACCGGGTCCGCATCCACTGGCCGTGGAAGCTGACGGTCGGAGACAACAGTTGGATCGGCGAGGATGCCTGGATCCTGAATCTCGAGCCGGTGACTCTCGGATCCGACGTGTGCATCTCGCAAGGTGTGCTGCTTTGCACGGGAAGCCACGACCACCGTTCACCGAACTTCGCTTTCGACAATGCTCCCGTGACAGTCGGGGACGGTGCCTGGGTCGCTGCGCGCGCCACGGTGCTGCGAGGTGTGACGGTCGGCGCCGGCGCCGTCGTGGGTGCCTGCGCGCTCGTGACGTCCGACGTCCCCCCCGGTGCGACGGTCCTGTCGCCCGCCGCCCGCGACGTCACGACCCAGGCCTGAGCTTGCGCATCCTGCACGTCGTCACGCTGTTCACGCCCGACATGGCCTTCGGTGGCCCGGTGCGCGTGGCCTCCAACCTGTCTGCGGCGCTGCGGGAACGCCGTCACGACGTGCTCCTGGTCGCCGGGAAGCGTGGCTATGGCGACGATGCCCCCACTGACCTCGCAGGCACGTCCCTGCGCCTTTTCGGCGTGGGGCCACTTCTGCCGGGCACGGGTTTCAGTGGTCTCGCCTCCGCGAGCATGTGGCCCTGGCTCGACGCGGCGATCACCGGTGCCGACGTGGTGCACGTCCATCTCGCTCGCGATCTGGTCACCCTGCCCGCGGCCGAGCTGGCCCGTCGTCGCGGCGTGCCTTATGTCCTGCAGCCTCATGGCATGGTGGTCGCGTCGGGCAACGCGCTCGCTCCTGTGCTCGACCGGCTCCTCACCCGTCGGGTGTTGCGGGGGGCCGATACGGTCTGCTACTTGACGCCGAGCGAACGCACGAGTCTCGAGTCCGTCGCCGAGACGCCGCTGCCGCTCGAGCAGCTCGGCAACGGAGTTCCCTTCGTCGCACGGGTTCCACAGTTCCCGCTGCGTCCCGAGCTGCTGTTCTGCGCCAGGCTGCAGCAGCGCAAGCGTCCTTCCCTGTTCGCGGGCAGCGCGCGCCGGTTGCTGGACGAGGGTTATGACGCGGGCTTCGCACTGGTCGGCCCCGACGAAGGGGAAGCGGCGGGCATCGAAGAACAGGTCGCCGCCGTTGCCGACCCGCAGCGGTTGCGTTGGGAAGGCCCGCTCGACCCCTCACTCACGCTCGACCGCATGGGGCGCGCGACCGCACTGGTTCTGCCGTCGGTCGACGAGCCCTATCCCATGAGCGTCCTCGAGGCGATGTCGGTGGGCCGCCCCGTCATCGTCACCGACTCGTGCGGGCTCGCGCCGCTGGTGCGCGAGCATCGCTGCGGGCTGGTCATCGACGACTCGCCCGAAGCGCTCACCGACGCGATGCGTCGGCTGCTCGACGACCCGGGCGCCGTACGCGCGATGTCGGCCGCCGCCTTCCGAGCGGCCCGCGTGACGTTCGGTATGACGCCGGTCACCGACCGGCTCGAAACCATCTACGAACAAGCTGTCAGTCGCCGGTTGCACCGCGTCACAGTCAGCAGCGAAAAGCGAGGCGCCTGACCGCACGGCGACCTCGCGAGCAGCGGTCGTTGGCCAACGGCGGTATGCGTCGGTTATGGTGCGAACGGGTGAATGCATCCCACTCCCGGCGACGTCGAATCCTGCCCGCGCCGGGGGGAGCCGTCCGACTTGTTGGGCAGGAGCGGGGGAACCAACGTTCCTCGTGTCACCGCCGGTTCGCCGGCTTGGGGTTAAGCCTTTACCGGCCGGGACACTTCCTTCCGAACCCGACAGCTCACCTCGCAGGCGCGATGGAAGGGTCAACGTGCAGCATCGCCGTGCCTCGAGCGGCCACCGAGCCGTGCCGCGTCGTTCCAAAATCAAGGTCGCCCTCGTGCTCTGCGCCTTCGCCGCCGCGTTGGTCACCTCCCCTGCGGTCGGCGTCCTCACAGGTCACGCTGCTCCGTCTGCTGACAGCACCGCGGGACCGCTGCCCTTCGACCTGCCTGCACCCGCCGCGTTGCGCGCCTCGGGCAAGCTCGTGTTCGCGAACTACGTGCCCGCCCTGCCGGTGTCGATCGACAACAAGGCGCCGGAGTCCGACTACTACGCCGTCAACTACCTCACGCCAGGCGGTGAGAAGGGCATCCACGCGGCCCATGGGGGATATCTGCGCGACCGGCCGACTCCGCGTCCCCCGCGCAGCGGCAGCGCCTGGAAGCTGGCTGACATGCAGGAGGAGGTGCGCCAGGCGATTTCGGAGGGCGTAGACGGCTTCACAGTCGTCCTCTACAACCTGCCCGGCGATCCTGACTCGCGGGTGTGGGACAACGCCGTTCTGATGCTCCAGGCGGCGGCATCGGTCGACCCGTCGTTCAAGGTCATCCTGATGCCCGACATGACGAGCATGCTCAAGGACAAGTCGATTCCCGAGATGGCCCGCTATCTCGCGCAGTTGGGCGCGATGCCCGCCGCCTACCACCTCGGTGACGGTCGGCTGGTGCTCTCACCGTTCTTCGCCGAAGCCAAGCCGCTGTCCTACTGGCTGACGCTCATGGCGACGATGACATCTGCCCGCGCCACGCCTGTCGCCTTCGTTCCGACGTTCATGGACGAGCAGCCCTACTTCGCCTCGTGGTCGCCCTACACCTACGGCATGGCGACATGGGGCAACCGCACTCCGGCGTGGAACAACCCGGACGCGACGTTCCCCACGTCCGGTCCCGCGCGGGCGCGTCGTGTGATCGCCGCCGGGCAGGTGTGGATGCAGCCCGTGTCGATGCAGGACGAACGTCCCCGTGCGGGCATCTACTACGAGTCTCAGAACACGACGAACCTGCGCGACACCTGGCAGATTGCGATCAAGACCGGCGCCCCCTGGGTGCAGCTCAACACCTGGAACGACCTTCCTGAGAACACCCATATGCAGCCGAGCGTGCGGCACGGCTGGACTTTCATGGACATCAACGCCTATTACCTGGCCTGGTTCAAGCTGGGGAAGGCGCCCGCGATCGTGCGTGACAGCGTCTATCTCACCCACCGCACACAGTTCCTGTCGGCCCAGCCGACCTATCCGCAGAGCCTGCTCATGCACCTGCCGACGTCCGCACCCGGCAGCCCGGGGCGCGACACCATCGAGGCGCTGACGTTCCTGACCGCCCCGGCCACTGTGACGATCAAGGCCGGTGCGACGACAACCCGCTGTGACGCACCGGCAGGTGTCGGCGTCTGCACCGTGCCGCTGGGCTTGGGCACCGTGAGTGCCACGGTGACCCGAGCGGCGTCGGTGGTGGCGAGTGTCGTCTCGCCCTACCCGGTCACGGCGACGCCCTACGTGCAGGATCTGGAGTACGTCGGTGTCAGCAGTGGCAGATCAGGCCTGAGCACGGGACCGCAGGCGACGGCCCCGGCGGCCGCACGGGTAGCCATCGTCCCCACGAGTGTGCCGGCGACAGCGGACCTCCCCGCATCGGTGCCCACTGCGCCGCAGGTGACCGCGACGCCGCAGGTGACCGCTCCCACCGTGCCCGTCTCTCCCACTGTGCCCATCTCTCCCACCCTGACGGCGACGCCCGCGCAAGCGACACCGCCGCAGCCGACGGGCAGCGTGACGCCGGCTGTGCCCGGAAGTGATCCGATCGTCACGCTGTTGGAGCCGGTCGCCGATACGTATGCAAATGACGGTGCGCCGTTGGCCAACTATGCAGGGGACGCTTCGCTGGCATCGAGGCAAGCACCTGAGGCGGCACCCTTCCTGCGGTTCGCGTTCCCCTCGACGCCTTCCGGCAAGCAACTGGTGAGCGCTGTCCTTCACCTGCGCACCAACACGCTTCCCTTCGCTGGGTCCAGCCAGAGGTTCGAGGTCAGGACCGCATCCGACGCATGGGACGAGAAGACCGTCACAGGGCTCAACGTTCCGCAAGTGGGCTCGACGGTGCTGGGCTCGTTCACCGCACCGAAAGCCGATACCGACTATTACGTCGCGATGTCGCCAGCGCTCGTGACGTCACTGGCCGGCGCGTGGGCATCGGTCACCGTCGTGTCGTCGGGCGTCGATGATCTGTGGTTCTGGTCGCGCGACTTTCCCACGGCGAGCTACCGGCCCAACATCGTGCTCACCTGGCGCTAGGTGTGCTAGGCGGTCGGGTTCTGGCCGAGACCTGTCAGCTATAGGTGAGGGCCAGTGCCGGCCGATAGGACGCTGTCGGGAAGTTGCTCGACCAGAGCCAGAGGTTGTCCTTGCCCGCGCTGCTGAGCGCGAGCGTGACCGTCTTGCCGGCGAAGGCGCGCAGATCGGTTGCCGAGAGGGTGACGGCGTAGGACTGGTCGACCCCGGTCGCACCGGTCAATGTGCCGACGCTCGCGCCGAGCGGAGCTCGGTTGTTCCAGGTCAACGTCGACTCGATCCACGGCCCTGACACCAGCGTGATCGGGAAGGCGTCCTTGGATCCGGCGAAGCTCAACGTGTTGGTCCTGACCGTGAGCACCGCGCCGGTGAGCGTGCGGCCGGCGGGAAGATTCGGGACACTGAAGCGCAGATAGCTCGTCGCGCCGACGCTGCCTCGGGCCGACAGCGAAGCATCCGCACCGAAGTTGGTGCCTGGCGCGCCTTGGTTGGCATAGCTGTCCTCCGTCGGCCTGACCGTCGCGATGACGGGGGCAGACACAACAGCCGAGACGTGCGCTGCTGTGCTGCGGTTGCCCGCTGCATCCAACGCCACGACGGCATAGTCCGACGTGCCGGCCGGCACGGCCGTGTCGGTGAGTGACGTCGTCGACGCGAGGCGGGTCTTGCCTGCGGTGCCGATAGTCGTCCTCGTGATCTCATATCCGGCCACGCCGACGTCGTCGGTCGCGGGCGGCCAACTCACGATGACCGTGCTGCCGGTCACCTGCGCCCTTGCCGATGGTTGCGTAGGGACGGTGGTGTCGCGCACCGTCGCACTGGTCGACGCGGAGGGTGAGCTGGCATTGCCGGTGGGGTCGTAGGCGACGACTTTGTAGTAGGACGTCCCCACCGGAGCGGTCGTGTTGAGCGCAGGCACTGCAGCAGACCCGATGCGCGTGGTGGCGACAGGGGCACCGTCGGCCGTGCTCGAACGGAATACCGCATAGGACGTCACTCCGCTCACATCGGTGGAAGGGCTCCAGGTCAGCGAGACCGTCGACCCGGACACGGTCGTGGCAACCGCGGTCGGGGCGCTCGGCGGCACGATGTCAGGCGCTGGCTCGACCACCGCCGATGTGCCTTGCCGACGGCTGCTCACTGCGACGTATTGCAGGTCTTGGACGTAGGGCGTCGCGACGACCGGGTAGGGCGACGTCACCGTCGTCGACACCATGCCGTTGCGGGTGACCGATGTGCTGACCGCGCCAAGCCCTAACGGCGCCAAGCAGGTGCTCACCCCAGCAGGGGCTGCGCATGTGGTCGCGGTCGAGCCGACGGTGACCGTCACCGTAGCCGGCATCGTGAGGAACGACAGTGCTTCGATCCTGTCGCGGAACGGGCTTCCTCCGGCGTTGCCCATCAACGTGGTCTCGGGATACGCGGCGGCGGCGGCGGCGGCGTGGGTGCGGTGCGTGAGATAGACGGTGTCGCGCGCGATCACCGGAGCCGAGCCGGACTTGAACCACGCCAGGTAGTAGGCGTTGATGTCGAGAAAGGACCAACCGTGCTTGTCACTGGGGGCGAAGGCGCTGCCTTCTGCGTAGTCGTCCCACGTGGTGAGCTGCACCCACTCCGAGTTGCTGTCGATGGCGATCCTCCATGTGGCGCGCAGGTTGTCGGTGTTCTGCGCCTCCTGCGCGATGCCGGAGCGAGGGCGCTCGTCTTGCACGGAGACCGGTTGCATCCAGCTCTTGGCGAGCCCGTGCACCCGGGCGACGCGGCCCATCGGGTGTGTCGCATAGGTCGTGTCGGTGGGGTTCCATGCCGGGTTGCGTCCGCCCCAGTTCGCCATGCCGTAGCTGATCGGTGCAAATGCCGTCTCATAAGGCTGTTCGTCCAGGAACAGCGGGTTGAACGCGACCGGAAGGTTGTAGGTCGTCGCCATGATGGTCAAGAACTGCGTCCACCACGTCACGTCGTGCAGCTCGGCCCTGAAAGGCGCGACAACCAGGCGTCCGTCATCGAGTCGATACGCCGCTGGCGACGCTGCGAGATCGGCGACGACGCGGGCCAGGGCGGCCGGATCGAGAGTGCCGAGCGAACCAGTCATGTCCGGCATCAACATGATGTGGAAGCTCGGATCGACATTGTGTGCTGCCTGCAGGAGCAGCGCGATATTGGTGGCGGTCCGATCCCCGCCACTGGTCAGGATGTCGACGCTGAAGCCGTCAAGACCGGCGGCAACGGCCTGACGGACCTCTTGCTCCATGTCGCGCAGTTTCCAGTCCGCATCGGCAAGCGGTGCGCGGGGGAGAGGGCGGTCACGCAGAAAGCCGCCGTACGCGGCGTGGATGCCGTTCTCGCCACTGGGCGAGAGGTAGTTGCGCGCGTAGTAGTCCGATGTCGGCGCCACGTTGTCGAGGGAGATGTTGAAGGTGGGCAGGTAGTGCGCGAAGACCTTCTTGGGTGACGCGCGCAGTGCTGCAGTCGATGGCAGGTCGATGGCGAGGAACGCCGACGCCGAAGCTGTTGCGGTCGAGGTGTCCGCCGACGCAGCAGGCACAGTCAACGCCGTCGCGGCAGCGAGGGTCAGCGCCAGCGTGGGCCCCGTGAACGACGCGCCGAAGCGTGCCCTGAAGCTGCGGGACCGTGCGCGATGCTGGCTGGGCACAAGGAACTCCGAGGGAAGGGGATCGAGGAGCGGGCCTGCAGTCGCACCCGCACCTCGGTGATCGACCCTGGGCACTAGGTCCTTGACAAGCCCGGATCGCTAGCACCCGTTTGGCCCGACGGCCGCAGGCGAAAGTCCCGCCCCGCTCGGATAGGCTCGGACCGTCGCTGTGGGCCGGGCGGCTTGTGACGAAGGAGCACCGTGACCTCGCGCACCGCCGTCATCGTGCTCGCCGCAGGTGCCGGCACGCGCATGCGTTCGTCGATCCCCAAAGTGCTCCACAGCGTCGGCGGTCGCACGCTCGTGGGTCACGTGCTCGCCGCTACCGCGATGCTCGAGCCGGCCGTGCAGGTCGTCGTCGTGGGTTCCGGCCGTGAACTCGTCCGCCAGCACCTCGCCGTGATCGCACCGGCCGCCACCACGGTCGTGCAGGAACAGCAGAACGGCACAGGTCACGCGGTCCGCATCGCGCTCGACGCCATGCCCGACTTCGCGGGCACCGTGGTGGTGACGGCCGGCGACACCCCGCTGATGACGGGCGAGGCGCTGGTGAGCCTGGTCGACGCGCACGAGTTGCAGGTGGCGGCGGCCACCGTGCTCAGCGCCGTCGTGCCCGATGCCACGGGCTATGGGCGCATCCTGCGCGCTGCGGACGGTCGGCTGGCGGCCATCGTCGAGCACAAGGACGCGACGGCCGAGCAGCGTCTCGTGCGCGAGGTCAACAGCGGCACCTACGCCTTCGACGCCACCGCCCTGCGGACGGCGCTGCCAAGACTCACGACAGCCAACGTGCAGGGCGAGGAATATCTCACCGACGTCCTCGCGATCCTGCGCGCCGACGGCCGCGAGGTCGCCGCGGTGACCGTCATGGACGCCGACGACACCCGTGGCGTCAACGACCGCGAGCAGCTCGCCGCGGCCGGCTCCCTGCTGCGCCACCGGGTGCTCGCCCGGTGGATGGCGAGCGGCGTCACGATTGTCGATCCGGCCACCACCTGGGTCGATGCCGACGTCGTGCTCGAACCCGACGTGGTGCTCCTGCCGGGGACGCGGCTGCACGGCCTCACGCGGATCGCCGCGGGCGCCGTCGTCGGCCCCGACACGACCCTCACCGACACCGTCGTGGGGTCGGGGGCAACTGTGCGCAGCTCCACCTGCGACGACGCCGAGATCGGAGCCGAGGCTGTCGTCGGCCCTTACACCTACCTCCGCGCCGGTTCGCGACTCGGGACCCGCTCCAAGGCCGGCAGCTTCGTGGAGATGAAGGCCTCGGTGCTGGGCGAGGGCTCGAAGGTTCCTCACCTGTCCTACGTCGGTGATGCCGAGATCGGCGTGGGCACCAACGTCGGGGCCGCCACGATCTTCGTCAACTACGACGGCGTCGCCAAGCACCGCACCACCGTCGGCGACCACGTGCGCATCGGCAGCGACTCGATGCTGGTCGCGCCTGTCACCATCGGCGACGGTGCCTACACCGCCGCCGGCTCGGTCATCGTGTCCGACGTGCCGGCGGGCGCCCTTGCCGTGGCCCGGTCCCCACAGCGCAACGTCGAGGGCTGGGTCGGGCGCCGGCGGCCAGGCACGGCGTCGGCGACCGCGGCTGGACCCGGAACAACGGGCACGGCGGCAGACGACGGCAATCTCGAGGACAATCTCGAGGACAATCGGCACACCACCAGCACGGCACAGCACGGTCAGGGGCCACAGTGACAGGCATGAAGATCTCCGGCGAGAAGAAGATGATGCTCTTCGCCGGCCGAGCCCATCCTGAGCTGGCGCAGAACGTCGCTTCCGAGCTGGGCGTCCCGGTGACGCCCATGTCGGCCTACGACTTCGCGAACGGCGAGATCTTCGTGCGGTTCGAGGAGTCGGTGCGTGGCTCGGACGCCTTCGTGCTGCAGAGCCACGTGACGCCGCTCAACAAGTGGATCATGGAGCACCTGATCATGGTCGACGCCTTGAAGCGCGCGTCCGCCAAGCGCATCACCGTGATCCTGCCGTTCTACGGCTATGCCCGCCAGGACAAGAAGCACCGTGGTCGTGAGCCGATCTCGGCGCGGCTGATCGCCGACCTGTTCAAGACGGCGGGCGCGAACCGCCTCATCTGCGTAGACCTGCACACCGCGCAGATCCAGGGCTTCTTCGACGGCCCGGTGGACCACCTCTTCGCCCTGCCGCTGCTCGCGCGCCACGTGGGCAGCCGGGTCGACCGGAGCCGGCTGACCATCGTGAGTCCCGATGCCGGGCGCGTACGCGTCGCAGAGCGCTGGACCGACACGCTGGGGGCGCCGCTCGCGATCATCCACAAGCGTCGCGACCCGCTGGTCGCGAACGAGGTGAAGGTCCACGAGGTCGTCGGCGACGTGAAGGGCCGGGTGTGCGTCCTGGTCGACGACATGATCGACACCGCCGGCACCATCACCAAGGCTGCCGACGCGTTGTTCGACAACGGCGCGGCCGAGGTCATCGTGACCGCTACCCATGGCGTCTTCAGTGGGCCGGCCATCGACCGCTTGAAGAACTCGCGCATCAGTGAGGTCGTGGTCACCGACACCCTGCCGATCCCGGAGGACCGACGGTTCGACAAGCTCGCGGTGCTCTCGATCGCGCCCCTGCTGGCCCGGGCCATGCAGGAGGTCTTCAATGACGGCTCGGTGACGAGCCTGTTCGACGGGCAGGCCTGAGCCGCTTCGCGAAGTGGCGGGGCCCTCGGCCCGACAGGCACTAGACTGACGCGGTTGCCCGGCGAGGGACCCGAACGGCTCCGTCATCGACGTGCGGAGCGCCAGCGTGCGCCCAGCCGGGTCCATCGCCGCACCGCACGCCTGATATCGCACAGTTACGAGGAGTCCCGCAGTGTCTGAGGTCCGCATCCCCGCTGAGTCCCGCACCGAGTTCGGCAAGGGCGCCGCTCGTCGCGCCCGTCGTGCGAACAACGTGCCTGCCGTGCTCTACGGCCACGGTGCCGCGCCGCAGCACATCACGCTTCCGCGCGTCGAGCTCTCCCGCGCCCTGAAGACGCCCAACGTCCTGCTCTCGCTCGACCTCGCGGGAACCACGCACCTCGCGATCCCCAAGGACATCCAGCGCGACCCGATCCGCAACACCGTCGACCACGTCGACCTGATCCTGGTGCGCAGCGGCGAGAAGATCACCATCGACCTGGTCGTCCACGTTGCCGGGTCGCCGGCGCCCGGGGGTCTGCTGGTCGTCAACACACAGGTCATCTCCGTCGAGGCCGAAGCGACGCACCTGCCGAGCCCGGTCGATCTCGATGTCGACGGTCTCGCGATCGGCGGCGAGATCCTGGCGCGCGATATCACCCTGCCGTCGGGCACGACCTTGCTGACCGACCCCGAGCTCGTGATCGCCCACGTGGCCGCGCAGGCGACGCAGGAGCAGGCCGACGCTGAGCTGGCCGAGGCAGAGGCCGAGGCCGGCATCGTGCACGAGGAGAAGAACGCCGCGGAAGCCGGCGAATAGCTTCCTGGCGCGAAGCGCCCGATCAGCGAAACAGCACGACGCGCGTCGCCTGCGGGCGGCGCGCGTTCTGCTGTGCTCCGGTGACGTGAGTGCGGGGTGCGGTTCGGCAGGTCAGCGTACGGAGACGGAGCGTGACTTCACGGCCGGCGTGATTTCACAATGTGCAACGGGCACCGGCAAAAATTCACCCACGGTTAACCCGCAGCGGACCGTTCACCCAAATGCCGCGTCTCTTTGTCACGCCTTGTGCCCTACAGTGGGTTTCTGCTCCACTAAGAGTGTGAGGAGCGGCTCGGGGGGCTGGGCCGACGGCGGAGACACATGTCTCTGGCCGTGAGCTGGGGAGCCAGGGGGGCTGGTTGATGACGACCTACGACACGGTGACGACAGATGAGGTGTCTCTTCCTCGTCTGCACCACCCACTACCAACCGCTCCACTACCAACCGCTGAGCTCCGCGTGGCAGTGACCGCGGGCCGCGACCCGGTCACCGCAGAGACCCCGCCCACCGGGTCCCGTTGGCGGACGCGTTACAAGGCCGGCCTCGTGGCCATCGACACCGGCGTCGCTTTCGTCGGTGCCTGTGTCGCCGCTCTCCTGGGCACGGGCGCGCCCGCCGCCGAGGTGATCTCCCTGATCCTCGTGCCGCTGGGCTGGTTCAGCGTTCTCGCTCTCGCCCGTGCCTACGAGCCGCGTCTCGTCGGTGTCGGCTCCGAGGAGCTGCGCCGGGTCCTCGTTGCCGGAGCAACCGCAGTCGCGATCCCGTCCGTTCTCGTCGCCGCCACCGGGATGGCGGCGCTCGACCGCGTGCTCGCCCTCGCCCTGCCGATCGCCTGCGTCGGCAGCCTCGTGCTGCGCTACGCCCTGCGCGCCGGGCTGCACGCCCAGCGGGCGCACGGTGCGTGCACCGACCGCACCGTGCTGGTGGGCCAGGCTGAAGCGGTGGCCGATTTCGTACGCCTGGCCCGGCGCTCGCGCCACCACGGCCTGCACGTCATCGGCGCGTTCCTGCCGCCCGGTTCCACCGACACCGGTCTGCGCACGCTCCACGACCTGCGCGTCCCGGTGCTCGGCTCGCTCGACCAGGTCGTCGACGGCACCATCGAGAACTCGGCCGACGCGGTCGCGATCCTGCCGACACCCCAGATCGGCCCGCTCGTCCTGAGTCGCCTGCAACGCGACCTCGAGCGCACGCCTGCCGAGCTGCTCGTCGCGTCGCACCTCGTCGAGGTGATGGGGCCCCGTGTCAGCGTGCATCCGGTCTGCGGCATGCCGCTGCTGCACGTCGGGCGGCCCGAGACGCAGGGGTCGCGCCGCTGGGTCAAGCACGTCGTCGAGCGGGGCATGGCCGCCGCTGTGCTGCTGCTCCTGGCGCCGCTGCTGCTCGTCGTCTCGCTGGCCATTCTGCTCGATGACGGCGGCCCGGTCCTGTTCCGACAGCGGCGGGTGGGCAAGGACGGCCACGAGTTCACCATGCTCAAGTTCCGCACCATGCACCGCGACGCCGAGCGTCGCGTGACCGAGCTGGTCGAGAGCAACGAGGGTTTCGGCGTGCTGTTCAAGATGCGCAGCGACCCCCGCATCACGCGGGTCGGCCGGCGACTGCGGCGCTACTCCATCGACGAGCTGCCGCAGCTTTTCAACGTCGTCTTCGGTCAGATGAGCCTCGTCGGACCGCGCCCCGCACTGCCGGCCGAGGTCGCGCAATATCCCGAGGACGTCCGGCGTCGACTGCTCGTGAAACCGGGCCTGACGGGTCTCTGGCAGGTCAGTGGGCGCTCCGACCTCAGCTGGGACGAGACCGTACGTCTCGACCTGCGCTACGTCGAGAACTGGTCGCTCCCCTTCGACATGGCCATTCTGTGGAAAACAGCTTTCGCGGTCCTAGGAGGACGAGGTGCCTACTGAGCCCCAGCCGGAGCGGAGCAAGCGACCAGCCGTTCTCGTCATCATCCAGAACCTGCCGCTCGCGGTCGACCGGCGCGTACGCCTCGAGTGCCAGGCGCTGCTGCGCGCCGGCTACCAGGTGTCGGTCATCTGCCCGCGTGGCACCGAGAGCGAGGGCTACCACGTGGCGGACGGCATCCACGTCTACTCCTACCGCCCGACGCCCGGCACCAAGGGGCTGCTCAGCTATCTGGTCGAGTTCGTCTACTGCTGGGTGCGCGCGGCTGTTCTCTCGGGTCGCGTGCTGCGCGAGCGCGGCTTCGACGTGATCCAGGCGTGCAACCCGCCGGACACCTACTGGCTGCTGGCTCTGCTCTATCGTCCGCTGGGCAAGAAGTTCGTCTACGACCAGCACGACCTCAACCCCGAGGTCTACCGCTCGCGTTTCGGTCGTGACAGCGGGTTGCTGCTCAAGGGTCTCGTGCTGCTGGAGCGCATGAGCTATGCCGCCGCTCACCACGTCGTGTCGACGAACGAGTCCTACAAGCTCAAGGCGCTCACGCGCGGTCACCGCAAGCCCGAGGACGTCACCGTCGTCCGCTCCGGTCCTGACCCGCGTCGCATGACCCGCGGCGCCGAGGTGCCCGAGCTGCGTCAGGAACGCGAGCACCTCGCCGTCTATCTCGGCATCATGGGCCCGCAGGATGGTGTCGACTATCTCGTCCGCAGCATCGCGCACTTCGTGCACGACCTCGGTCACACGAGCTGCACGTTCGCGATCCTCGGCTTCGGTGACGCGCTGCCGTCGCTGAAGGCGCTGGCCACGGAGCTGCGTCTCGACGACTACATCGTCTTCACCGGCCGCGCGGACGAGGCCATGATCAACGCCTATCTCTCGACGGCTTCGGTGGGGCTGTCGCCCGATCCGCTGAGCCCGCTCAATGATGTCTCGACGATGAACAAAACCCTCGAATACATGGCGTTCGAGCTTCCCGTCGTCGCTTTCGACCTGGCTGAGACGCGCATCTCCGCCGGTCCGGCCGCGCTCTATGTCGAGGACAACGACGAGCTGGCCTACGCGAAGGCGCTCGCCGAGCTGCTGCAGGACCCGGCGCGTCGTCGCACCATGGGAGAGACGGGTCGCCATCGCATCGAGGCGGCGTTGGCGTGGCCACACCAGGAGCCTGCCTACGTCGGCGTCTTCGATCGCCTCACGTCGCACCGCCGCACGTTCTCCCTGCCCGACAACACGACGATCGTGCTGCCCGGCACGAGCGCCGCGAGCACGAGTGTGCCTACCACCGGCAACGACCTCTCGGAGCTGGCGTCGGCCGGCCCGAACGGCACGTCGCGCGGGTGAGCACGCGGGCGCGACCGCAGGCAAGCGGCAGCGGAACGACGATGGGGGCGCGTGGCAGCGTCGTGATCCCGGCCCACAATGAGGGCGAGGTCATCGAGCGTTGCCTCGACGCCCTGTTCTCGGGCATCGACGACGGGACTCTCGACGTGGTCGTGGTCGCCAACGGCTGCGTCGACGACACCGTCGACCGGGTGCGCCGACATGCGCAACGCACATCACATGGTGTTCGCGTCATCGAGCTCGCTGCCGCGTCGAAGGCGCAGGCGCTGCGTGCCGCGGCGGAGCTGCCCATGCCGTACCCCCGCGTCTATCTCGACGCCGACGTGGTCCTGCCGGGTCCGGTCGTCCTCGAGCTGCTGTCGTTGCTCGAGGTCGACGAGCCACGAGTGGCCTGGGCGCACATGGACGTCGACACCCGAGGCGCATCGCCGATCGTCCGCGGCTACTACCGCACCTGGACCAAGCTGCCCTACGTGGCGAGCAGCGCGGTGGGCTCGGGTGTCTTCGCGGTCAACGCAGCGGGATCGCAGCGCGTCGGCGTCCTGCCCGACGTCATCAACGACGACGGCTATGTCCGACGCTGCTTCACCGCCGAGGAAACCCTTGCCGCACAAGGGTCCTTCCGCATCACGGCGCCGCTGTCGACGAGGGCGCTGGTGGCGAGGCGAGCCCGCATCGCCAATGGCAATGCGCAGCTGGACCGGGCGCTGGGGGAGGACTCGGCGGGCACGTCCGTCACCACGCTGCGCGACGTCGTGCGGCGCGGTGATGCGAGCCGACGCGACGTGGCCTGCTTCCTCGGTGTCACGGTCGCCGCTCGGGTGCTCGGGCGCGTACGCACCATGCGGGGGCGTGCCGCGACGTGGTCACAGGACCGCTCCAGCCGGGAGCAGCGATGACCTCGCCGGCGACAGCGCTCGTCCGGCTCGTCGATCCCCGCACGTGGCTGCATGTCGTGAAGCTGGTCAACTTCTACGCCTATGCCCACGTCGAGCAGCGCCGCAAGATCACGGCCGGTCCGCAGCTGCGTATGTCGCCGTCGGTGAGCCTGCGCAACGGAGAGCGCATCACTCTCGGTCGCGAGGTCCACATCGGTGAGCGGTGCTGTCTCTGGGCCGGCGACTCGACCGGCGCCATCACGCTCGGCGACAACGCCCTGCTCGGTCCCGAGGTGATGCTGACGGCGAGCAACTACCGCACCGACGCGGGCGTCCCGGTCATGCACCAGGACAAGCTCGAGGCCGACATCCACATCGGGTCCGACGCCTGGCTGGGTGCGCGCGTGGTCGTGACCGCGGGCGTGACGATCGGCGACGGCGCCATCGTGGGTGCCGCCGCAGTCGTCACCCGGTCTCTGCCGGCCGGCTGCATCGCCGTCGGCGTCCCCGCCAAGGTCGTCGGCTGGCGTGCGGGGTCGGAGCCGTCAGCGGGCGCCACCGCGTCAGCGTCACCACCGGTATCCGCTCGCGCGGCAGGGCAGCCGTGACCGACCTGGGCACGACTGCGCAGCCGCACGGCGAGCCGGGGATCGCCGACGTCACGGTCGTCGTCGTCACCTACAACGCTCCCGAGTGGACCGAGCGCTGCCTGACGGCGCTGCTCGACACGGCCCGTCCCACCGCCACCATCGATGTCGTCGTCGTCGACAACGCGAGCGGGCAGCAGACCCGCGACGTCCTCGCGGCGTTCGCCGACCGGGTCCAGCTCGTGGCGCTCGACAGCAACGTGGGTTTCGGCAATGCCTGCAACCTCGGGGCCGGCAGGTCTCGCGGACGCCACGTCATGCTGCTCAATCCCGACGCCGTGGTGCACCCCGGGGCCGTCGACACGCTCGTCTCCTTCCTCGCCGAGCAGCCGCAACGCGGAATCGTCGGCGGCCGCACCCTGCGCCCCGACGGCCGCGTCGACCCCAGCTCATGCTGGGGTGCGCCGAGCCTGTGGAGCCTCTTCTGCTTCGCCACCGGCCTGAGCACCGTCGCCAAGCGAAACCCGCTCCTCGACCCCGAGTCGCTGGGGGGGTGGGCGCGTGACACGGTCCGCAGCGTGCCGATCGTCACCGGCTGTCTGCTGCTCTGCTCGCGAAGCCTCTGGGACGAGCTCGGTGGATTCGATCCCGACTACTTCATGTATGGCGAGGACGCCGACCTCTGCCTGCGCGCGGCCGAGCTCGGCTACTCCCCGGCGGTGACGCCGGATGCCGTGGCAGTCCATGCCGTCGGAGCCTCATCGAGCACACGCACCGCCAAGCAGGTGCTGCTCTTCCGCGGCAAGTCCACGTTGCTGCGCAAGCGGTGGCGGGGGCGGCGACGCTCGGCAGGTCTTGGCCTGCTTCAGGCGGGCGTCGGCGCGCGGGCGGCCGGCGAGCTGGCGACGCGGCGCAAGGGCACGTGGCGTGAGCTGTGGGCGCTGCGGCGCGACTGGGTGGACGGCTGGGAGCCGGCGTCAGTCGCAGCGGCCACGCCCGGCGCACCCACGCGGGCGACAGCGCAGCGTTACCTGAAATAGAGCTACCGCGGGACGTATCACACAGCCCGTGACGAACTCTGACCATTAGTCACAGCAAGTGATCCAGATGGTGACTCGGATGGCGTAATGGTCGAAATTGTCTCAACTTTGTGTCTACGATTGGCCATCCGGCGACACCTCCAGTCTCGAAGACGGGGTGTGCGGTCGGCGGCAAGTGTGAACCAGTTCCGACTGGTGGCCTGGGGAACATGCTCTGCACGAAGACCGCCGGGGGGCGTGACATGACGATCGACATCCAGGGTCCGGCCGCGTTCTACGGCGTGAGCCTGTCTCCGGCTGCCCCACCCCCGCCCACCGCACGTTCGCGGTTTCTTGACGTCCGTGACGTCCGGTTGCCCTTGCTCCGACGCCCGGCCCGCTGCATGTGATTCCGGCGCAACGCCGCGCCTCACTGTTCTGTCCCTTCCGATGGCCCCTCGGGGCGTCGTTGCTGCTTCGCCCAGGCTAAGGAGAACAAGGACCCATGCACGTGACCCTCAGATGGCGTGGCCGCCGCCGCGTGGCGGGAGCTGCGGTCGCCGCAACTCTCGCGACGCTCGCCTCGACCGGCCTCACCGCAGCGCCAGCCACGGCGGCGACGACGTTCGCGCTGTCCTACAGCGCTGTCGCCCAACGCACGTCACCCGCCGCGCTCGAGGGCGCGACGCTGACGAGCGCCAGCCTCTACGCGTTCGTCACCCCGACCGACGGTGTCGGCGTCAAGCAGGTCAACTTCTGGCTCGACAATCCGACCCGCATCGGCGCGCCGCGTCTCGTCGAGAAGGGCGCCCCGCACGACTTCGCGGGCACCGACACGGCGTCGGGCAATGCCAAGCCCTTCGACCTGCGCAGCGTCGCGGCGGGTCAGCACTCCATCACCGCCGAGGTGGTCCCGACGACCGGCGCATCGACGGTCCTGGTCTCCAACTTCACGGTCGGCGCGAGCACGACGGGCGCCGCACTGACGGCCACGCCGTCGTCCGTCGCTCTGACGGTCGCCCAGGGCAGCCCCGCGGTCACCCGCGCGGTGAGCCTCTCGGGTGCTGCTGCGACCTTCGGCGCATCGAGCTCGGCGCCGTGGCTCGCGGTCACCCCGTTGACCGGCTCGGCGCCCGCGTCGCTCACCCTGACCATCAGCCCCTCGTCGCTGCCCGTGGGCACCACGCAGGGCAGCGTGACGGTGACGTCGCCGAACCGCGCCGACCGGGTCGTGCCCGTCACCGTGACGGTCACCGCTGCGGGCGGTGGCGGCAGCACCGGCGCCGCGTCGGTCGCCTACAGCCTCAACACCAAGCGCACATCTCCGATCTCACTCGCCGGCGCCTCGGTCTCGGGCAAGATCTACCCGTTCCTCGCCAACGACGCCGGCGTCACCTCGGTGTCGTGGTATCTCGACGACCCGTCCATGACGGGCCAGCCGATCCGCGTCGACGCCGCCGCGCCGTTCGACTTCGCGCCCGGCTCCGTGTCGTACGCCGCTGCAGCCCTGGACACCGCCACCATCGCGGACGGCCAGCACACCATCACCGCCAAGCTCTCGGGTTCGGCGCCAGGCACCGTGAGTGCGACGTTCACCAGCACCAACAACACCAACCAGCTGACCTTCAACCCGTCGTCGCTGAGCATCACCGCGGCGGCCGGCGGTGCAGCGGTCACCCGCTCCGTCGCGCTCTCGGCGCAGAAGAGCGGCACCACCGCCACGCTGACCAGTGACGCGCCGTGGCTGCGTGCCGCGGCCAGCGCCGCTGCGCCGGCCAACGTCACCGTCACGATCGACCCCAACGGGCTCGGCGCCGGTCAATACACCGCCACACTGCGCGCGACGGCATCCGGTGGCTTCGACGGCGTTCTCCAGGTGACCCTCATCGTCGGTGACACCGGCGGCTGCACCCCGATCGGCTGTGACCTGATCAAGGTGGCCACCCCCTACAACCTCGACTGGCGCTACGACTCGGGCGGCATCCTCGACCGCAAGGGCTCGGGCACCGGCTTCACCACGCTGCTCAAGAAGGGCACGGGTGACGGCTACATCCGCGACCTGCTCTCGATGAACCTGAGCAACGGCACGCTGAACCTCACAAGCACTCCTGGCGCCGGCTACCTCGCGGAGAACGCCCAGGACAACATGGTCGGCGTCGGCTTCGACGGCGGCACAGCCAGCACGATCAGCACCACGCTGCCGGGTCTGCCCGCCGGTCTCACCGGCAAATACGAGCAGGCAGGCTTGTGGTTCGGCTACGACCAGGACCACTTCGACCGCATGATGCTCGTCTCGAGCCCGACTGGCCTGCGCTTCGAGCACGTGCTCGAGGTCGCCGGCAAGCAGGTGTCGCGCAAGGTCTCGAGCATCACGGCGATCGCGTCGGACCAGACGGTCGGCCTGAGCCTGCGCACCGACCCGGTCAAGCACCTCGTGACCGCCTACTACAAGATCGGCGACGGTGGCGAGACGCCGCTCGGTGCCTTCACCGCCCCGCCCGAGTTCTTCAGCGCTGACGCGGCCGGCATCGACCCGCGCATCGACACCCGCTCGTTCGCCGGCATCATGGCCAGCCAGCGCACCGCCACCGTCGCACCGACGTTCTCGTTCTCGTCGTTCTCGATCACCGGCATGCGCGACGCGGGCGCCTCGGCGGACTTCCCGTTCGTCCGCAAGTCCTACACCTCGCCCGGCCTCTCGCTGCCCACCTCGATGGTGGTCGGCAAGGACGGGCGGCTCTACGTCCTCACGGTCTACGGCAAGCTGCACGCGCTGACTCTGGATGCGCAGCACAATGTGACCGCCGACCAGACGATCACGGCGCTCGGATCACGACTCGCTCTCGGTCTGACCGAGGACCCGGCTGCAACGGCAACCAACGAGATCCTGTGGGTGGCGCACTCCTCACCCGCGCAGGTTCCCGACCCCGACTCCGGCATCGTCTCGACGCTGTCAGGACCCAACCTGTCCGTGCGCACCGACGTCATCACGGGCCTGCCTCGCTCGATCGCCAACCACAGCACCAACAACCTGCACTTCGCTGCGAACGGATTGCTCTACATCGCCCAGGGCGGCAACACCGGTGCCGGTGCGCCCAACACGGACAACACCGAGTTCGGTGACCGAGCCGAGGAGCCGCTGTCCGGCGCGCTACTCACCGCCGACGTCAAGGCGCCGGGCTTCAACGGCAGCTGCGCCGACCCGAGCGACTACCAGAAGTCGGGCCTCAACTGTGACGTGCACACGTTCGCCACGGGCCTGCGCAACACCTACGACTTCACCATCGCGTCCAACGGGCTGATCTACGGCCCCAACAACGGTCTCGGTGTCGTCGGCAGCTTCCCGTCCAAGACCACGGCACCGTGCTATGGCTTCGGCAGCACGGCACCGTGGACCTCGCCCGGCGGCGGCAACCCCGGTCTGCAGAACGACGACCTCAACCTCATCGAGCAGGGCAAGTACTACGGCTCGCCCAACCCGACCCGCAACGAGTGCGTGTTCAAGGACGGTCACTACCAGCAGACCGCGCCGCTGCCCAACTACACGCCCCCGCTGCTCGACCTAGGACCCAACCGGTCTGCCGACGGCATCATCCAATATCACGGCAACGCGTTCTGCGGCTCGCTCGACAAGTCGCTGGTCATCACGAACTACAGCGTCGGTGACAACCTCACCGCGGTGAAGCTCAGCGATGACGGCCGCCACGTGATCAGCTCGCAGAGCATCATCGGAGGGTTCAAGGACCCGCTGCCGATCACCGAGCTGCCCGACGGAACGATCGTCGTCGGTGAGTTCGGCGGTGATGCCGTCACCTTCCTGGAGCCGCAGAACACCGGTTGCTGGTCGACGGAGGCACCGCTGCCCGTGAAGACGCTCGACGCCAACGGGACAGCCATCGGCAACACGCTCTACGTCGTCGGTGGCAAGACCGCACAGGGCCACACCGCGAAGCTGTGGGCCTACGACTCCGTCGCCGGCACCTGGACCGCCAAGGCAGACATGCCCGCAGCGGTCGAGAACCCCGCGGTCACCACCTCGGGCGGCAAGCTCTACGTCTTCGGCGGGGCGCTCGACGCCTTCACCGGCAGCACGTCGGGCTCCTACGCCTACAACCCCGCGACGAACGCGTGGACCACGCTCGCGTCGCTGCCTACGCCTCGGGGCGGTGCCACGGCGCAGGTGATCAACGGCAAGGCCTATGTCATCGGCGGCATGCTCAACGACGGTTCCTCCACGGCCAAGGTCGAGGTCTACGACCTCGCGGGCAACACCTGGGCCAACGGGGTCAACCTGAGCACCGCGCGTGACAATCCGGGCAGCTCGGTCATCGCCGGGACGCTCTACGTCTTCGGTGGCCGCACGCGTATGGCCAACGGCGACACCCCGCAGCCGACGCTGAACACCACCGAGGCGTGGACCCCGGGCGCCAGTGCCTGGGTCGCGAAGGCCAACATGCCGACGGGCCGCCGCACCATGGCGGTCGCGACGGTGGGCGGCACGTTCGTCGCCATGGGTGGGGAGATCCGTCCTGACGGTGGCGCGTTCGACAACGCGGAGCAATACATCGCGGCGACGGACACGTGGGTCGTCCTGCCCAACATGCCGACCGGTCGTCACGGCGCGGTCGCGGGTGCCATCGGCAACAAGGTCCACGTGGTGGGCGGCGGTCCGACCGGTGGCCTCGCGTTCACCGATGTCCACGAGGTGCTCACGCTCTCGGCCGCAAGCTGAGCCGTTCTCAGGCCTCGGTGACCCCACCGACTGCTGCCACGTCGCCCACGCCGGACACAATGTCCGGCGTGGGCGACAGGCAGACCGACTCGCTGACGCGGCCTGTCGACGCCCACCTGGGCCGACAGACCGTCAGCGGTCTCATGCTGACCGTCAGCGGTCAGTGGGGTCGACTGGTTCTGCAGTTCGTGTCGACCTACGCCCTGTCCCGGCTGCTGCTGCGCTCCCAGTTCGGACTGTTCGCCGAGGTGCTCGTCATCACCGGCTTCGCCGAGCAGATGAAGGACCTGGGCCTCGCGGCGGCCACCGTCCAGCGTGAGCGCATCGAGCAGCGTCAGGTCACGGGGCTGTTCTGGATCAATGCGGCCGTCGGTGTCGGACTCGCGCTCGTCGTCGCGGCCCTTGCGCCGCTCGTCGCCGCGTTCTACGGCAAGCCGGCGCTCACCGGGCTGACCCTGCTGCTGTCGCTGAGCTTCATCGCCGGCGGTGTCGCCGTGCAGCACCAGGCCCTCCTGCAGCGCCAGCTTCGCTTCGGCGCCCTCGCGGTGGCCGACACCGGTTCGATCGCCGCCGGCGTCGCCGCAGGCATCGCCTGTGCCGCGGCGGGGCTCGGTGCCTGGTCGCTGGCGATCATGTATGTCACGAGCGCCTTCGTCCGCGCAGGGATCCTCTGGCGCTTCTGCGCCTGGCGGCCGGGCAGGCCGAGCTCGGGCTCGGGAGTTCGCGAGATGCTCTCCTTCGGAGGCGGCGTCAGCGCCTTCAACCTGCTGAACTACGTCTCGCGCAACGGCGACAACCTCATCATCGGCAAGGCGTTCGGTGCCGACGCGCTCGGCCTCTATTCCCGTGCTTACACCCTGCTGCTCATGCCGCTGCAGCAGCTCAACGCGCCGCTGGGTGCGGTGTCGATCCCTGTGCTCTCACGGCTGCGTCAGGAGCCCGCCCGCTACCGCTCGTTCTACCGCTCGGCCGTCAGCGGTCTCTCGCTCGTCGGCCTTCCCGTGGTCGCCCTGCTCATCGTGCTTGCGCCTGAGGTCATCGGCTTCATGCTCAGCGACAAGTACGCCGACGCGGTGCCGATCTTTCGCGCTCTCGGGGTTGCCGGCCTGGTGCAGGTCGTCGCCAACACCAACGGCTGGGTCTACATCTCCTGGGGCGCGACCGGGCGCATGGCGCGGTGGGCCCTGATCACCCGCCCGCTCGTCGTGCTGTCCTTCGTGTGCGGGCTGCCGTGGGGAGTGCAGGGTGTGGCGAACGCCTACGCCATCGGCCAGGTGCTGCTCTTCGTGCCCGGCTTCGCCAATGCACTGAAGGGCACGCCGCTCTCGCTCGCCGACGTCGGCTCGGCGGTCTGGCGCCCGGTGGTGCTCGCGCTCGCCACGGCCTGCACGGCGTTCGGACTGCAGCAGCTCGTCTCCGGACCCGACCTGTTCGTCCTTGTGGCGGTGGGCGCGCCCTCGGTGCTCGTGCACGCCGGGTTGGCGTGGGCCTGGCCCACGACCCGACGCAGCATCCTCGACGTCGTCGCACAGCGGCGTGGCGGCGCTCGCCCCGCCAAGGCCAGCGTGGCAAGCGTGGCCACCGCTACGACCGCGACCCCGCCGACCGCGACCCCGCCGACCGCGACCCCGCCGACCGCGAC
>CAXSDR010000006.1:0-56839 GCA_964236445.1 uncultured Motilibacteraceae bacterium
GCCCGCGGACGCGTCGCCCTCCAAGCCGCCAACCATTAACGAGACACACCACTAGCTAGCCAAACATGTGCAACCTCAAGGGAACATCTGCACGCGACCATCAACGAGGAAGGCGCCTCCCGAAACTGTCGCAACTGCGGCAAATCGGAAGTGCGCCTGTTGCCTCTGCGCCGGACATGCGGCCCTTCTTGCTGGGCACCTCTGGTCATCTGGTTGGTCCTAGCCTGCTCATCGGTGGCCTGGCACTACTGCTCTTGACTGCCGGCGCCGCGCTCCTGGGCGGTCTACGCCGTCGGAGCTGGCCTGCCCGCGACGTAGAAGAAGGGCCCGGGCTGACTGCCCGGGCCCTTCTTGGCTCTTGCGAGAGCTAGACGACGGTGCCACTGGCGCGTCGCCTGGGCGCCCGGACCGTAACCCAAAGGAGGGCTGCGATGAAACCGAACGTGATCGCAGTCAGCTCAACGCCGGTAAAGACTCCGAGACTTCCGACAAGAAGCACGGCAACATAGAGGACGATCACACTCGCCGCTCGAGCGATGCGGCTGTTACGCAGATGCAGATGCATGAGGGTCAGCCTAGCTGCCCGCACCCGAGTAGGTGTAGCCACCGTTCGCGTTGGTGTGGATCGTCGAATGCGGGTAGTCGTTGGTGATGCACCCGTAGTTGAGCACGCACTGCTGAATGTGGCGTCCCAGAATGGAGTACGACTCGGAGGTGTTCTCACCCCAGTGATCGTTCCTGTTCAGCTCCTGGATCACCATGCTGGAGTCGCGGTCCGATGTGTAGTCGTAGCGGGGGGAGAAGCTGCCGACCGTCGAGCCGTTGTAGCAGAAGCCGATGACGTGGTGCCACGTGTAGAGGAGCTCACCGAAGACCGTACTGTGGCTGTAGGCGACGTCCACGTTGCGGCAGTACGTCGTCCCGGACAGCGACGTGACCGGAGCGTTCCGCACGATGCCCGTGGGGGACGTGGGCCGACCCGAGACAGCACTCACGGTGGTCTTTGAGGGGTCTTCAAGCTTCGACAGCTCAGGGATCGACTTGATGAGCGCCAGGTCCGCGGCCGTGTTGGTGCCGGTCTCGAGACGTGCGATTGCAGCCTTCACGTCCGCGATGGCTGGCGCTGTGACGGTGGAGGCTACAGGACTTGCTGTGTCTGCGTAGGCGGACACAGGGGCGGAGTGTCGGCAGCAGAACCGCTGACAGCGCGATCAAGTTACGCATTTTCATTGGCGATGCCTTTCATGGTGGGTGGAGCCGGACCAGTTTGGCCCATGATCGAAACCCTAGCACTGAGCCGCACTCGTTTTGCCCTGCCCAAGCATTTCGACGCGCTAGCGCTTACTGCCAGTAAAAGCATAGTCAAAGCCAGGTTGATTAGCGCAAGTCGTTGCAAAAACACTTGAACCCTGGGTTGAGCGATAGTCGTGACAGTTGTCACCACTCAGCGGTCACGCCTCGGATCCCCGTTGACGACGAGCGGTACGCAGGCGCACCTCCGCGATCAAGTTCGCCCACCAGCTGCGCGAGCTGTCCGACCCGACCCGACCAGCAACGCCCGCTTGCTCGCGGTGCGGCAAGGCATCCCCTGTACGCATGGCGCCCCGCCAGGGCAGGCAGTCCCGCTGATGCCGCCGCCGCTGCTCAACGTCCTCGATGCCTGCCCGCAGACCAAGGCCTGGCGCCCGCACTCAGGTTCGGAAGCCACCGGCTCACCGGACGTGGTGGGAACCTCCCCCGCCCACGACCAACATGTGATGCCGCACGACCGCACTCGCGTCAAGGGCGCCTTCGGCGTCGCACGCGATGGCCTCCGGCCCCCCCTGACCCGACCACGGTCGCGCTGAACTTCTCGGAGCGTCGGGGGCGGTGGAGGAACGGTGTCACCCGAGACAGTCCCGATGCGCGTGCCGCCTGGGAGCCAACTTGGGTGCCAAGGCCGGCAACAGCGACCAGACCACGGCGGACCAGCACGGACGCGCGAGCCGTCTACCAAGCGCGTTGCAGTCGCAGGCGGACTGCCAGACGGCGGCCTTGTATGCCTACGGATCAGAAGGTTAGGGGTTCGAATCCCTTCGGGCGCACCGGCTCAGATAGGCACGGTTCCGCACCCAACGAACGCTGCGCCTCTCCGCCGAAAAGCGACCCTCCGCGACGTGTCGCGGCGACGCACCACCCGCCGGGCCGCCCAGGCTGGTTGAGTGCACCCATGCGCCTTGGTGTTCCGAAGGAGACCGCTCCCCACGAGCGACGCGTTGCCCTCGTGCCGGACGTGGTCAAAAGGCTGGTCGCCGAGGGCGTCGAGGTGACCGTCGAGCCAGGAGCGGGCGCGTCGGCGCTCATCCCTGACGCCCTCTATGAGGCCGCCGGCGCCGTGCTCGGCGACCCGTGGGACGCCGAGGTCGTCGTCAAGGTGGCGCCTCCGGGCGTCTCGGAGGTCGCCAAGCTGACTGAGGGAGCCATCCTCATCGCGTTCCTCGCGCCGCTGGTCAAGAGCCCGACCATCCCGGCGTTGCGCGACAGGGGCGTGACGGCCTTCGCCATGGAGTCGATCCCCCGCATCTCCCGCGCCCAGGCCATGGACGCGTTGTCGTCGCAGTCGAACGTCATGGGCTACAAGGCGGTCCTCACCGCCGCCGACCACTCCACGCGCTTCTTCCCGATGCTCATGACGGCCGCCGGCACCATCCCCCCGGCCAAGGTGCTCGTGCTGGGCATCGGTGTCGCGGGGCTGCAGGCGCTCGCGACCGCCCGTCGCCTCGGCGCCCAGACGACGGGCTACGACGTACGCCCGGAGACGGCTGAGCAGGTGAGCTCGTTGGGCGCGAGGTGGCTGGACCTCGGCATTGACGCCGCCGGCGAGGGCGGCTACGCCCGTGAGCTGACGCCCGATGAGCGCGAGCAGCAGCAGGCGGCACTCACCGAGACGACGAAGGCGTTCGACGTCGTCATCACGACGGCGCTCGTCCCCGGTCGAGCCGCACCGCGCCTCGTCACCGCGGAGGCCGTCCGTGGCATGAAGCCCGGTTCGGTCATCGTCGACCTCGCCGGAGAGACCGGTGGCAACTGCGAGCTCACGACACCCGGGCAGACCACGGTGGTCCACGACGTCACCATCGTCTCGCCGCTGAACCTGCCGGCACAGATGCCTGAGCACTCCAGTCAGCTCTATGCCCGCAACATCTCCGCGCTGGTCGAGCTCATGCTCGATGACGCCGGGAAGCTGGCCCTCGACTGGAATGACGAGATTCTCACCGGTTCGGTCGTCACGCGTCAGGGATTGATCGTCAACGAGCGAGCCATGCAGACCCAGGAGTCCTGAACCGATGCTGATGACGAACCTCGCGATCCTCGTGCTGGCCGGCTTCGTCGGCTACGCGGTCATCTCCAAGGTCCCCAACACGCTGCACACGCCGCTGATGTCGGGCACGAACGCCATCCACGGGATCGTCATCCTCGGCGGCATCGTCCTGCTCGCCAACGGCGCGCACGGCTTCCTCAACAAGCTGCTGCTCGTCATCGCGGTCGCCTTCGGCACGATCAACGTCGTGGGCGGCTTCCTCGTCACCGACCGGATGCTCGACATGTTCAAGGTGAAGCACAAACCGAGCGACGGCGACAAGGCGCAGGGACAGAAGTGACCCTTCCGACGTTCTTGGCCAACGCCACCGTCCGCGACGTCCTCTACATCGTCGCGTTCGGTCTCTTCATCTACGGCCTCACGCGCCTGACCGGGCCCAAGACGGCGGTGCTGGGCAACAGGATCGCCGCTGTCGGCATGGCGGTGGCGATCGTGGCGACACTTCTCGTCCATCACCTGTCCAACATCGGGCTCATCATCCTCGGTGTGGTGATCGGCAGCGTGGTCGGCGTTCCCGCAGCTCGCGTGGTCAAGATGACGCAGATGCCGCAGATGGTCGCGTTGTTCAACGGTGTCGGCGGCGGCGCGGTCGCGCTCATTGCGTGGGTGGAGTTCCGCCAGTCCGACGGGTTCAGCGGCGAGCCGGCGTACGTCGCGATTTTCACACTGTTCGCCGCCATCGTGGGGTCGGTCTCGTTCTGGGGCTCGAACGTCGCGTTCAGCAAGCTGCAGGAGCTCATCGACGGTGGCTCGAAGGTCATCGGTTCGGCAAGGACGCAGACGCTCATCAACGTCGGGCTCGGAATCTTCTCGGTGGCCTGCGCTGCGGCGATCGCGGCAGGCGCCGACTACGAGATCCTCTTCCTCGCCCTGCTCGTCAGCGCGGCGTGTCTCGGGGTGCTGCTCGTCCTGCCGATCGGCGGCGCCGACATGCCCGTCGTCATCTCGCTGCTCAATGCCTTCACCGGGCTGTCCGCGGCTGCTACCGGAGTCGCACTCGACAACACCGCGCTCATCGTCGCCGGGATGATCGTCGGTGCCTCGGGAACCCTGCTCACCCAGCAGATGGCCGTCGCGATGAACCGCACCATCACCTCGGTCGTCGTCGGCGGCTTCGGTGGGACGGTCCAGGCCGTGGCTGGTGCGACCGGCGCGGGAGGTGGCACCGTGCGCACGACGTCCCCTTCTGACGTGGCGATCCAGATGGCGTATGCGCGTCTTGTCGTCGTGGTGCCCGGCTATGGCATGGCGGTGTCGCAGGCGCAGCACGCGGTGCGTGAGATGGCGAAGCTGCTCGAAGCCAAGGGTGTCGAGGTGAAATACGCGATCCACCCGGTCGCCGGACGCATGCCGGGTCACATGAACGTCCTGCTCGCCGAGGCCGACGTGCCGTATGAGCAGCTTCGCGAGATGGACGACATCAACCCGGAGTTCGGGCGCGTCGACGTGTCGCTCGTCATCGGCGCCAACGACGTCACCAACCCCGACGCCCGCACGAAGACCGACTCACCCATCTTCGGCATGCCGATCCTGAACGTGGACCAGTCGCAGTCGATCGTGGTGCTCAAACGTTCGATGTCGAGCGGCTACGCCGGCATCGACAACCCGCTGTTCGTGAACCCCAAGACCTCGATGCTGTTCGGTGATGCCAAGTCCTCGATCGCGGCAGTGACCGAAGAGCTCAAGGCCCTCTGAATTCTTCGTTCGAGAGCCCTCAGTGCCTCGCGAGTGCCTGCGCAACCGTCGGATACAGCGAGAAGACCTTGTCGAGCCCGGTGATGTGGAAGATCTTCACCAGGTGCGCCTTGTCGGTCACGACGTCGATGAAGCCGCCGAGAGTGTGCACCCGCCGGCGCGCACTGATGAGAACGCCCAACGCCGTGGAGTCGAGGAAGGTGACGCTCGTGAAGTCGAGCACCAGCTCTATCTCGCCCTCAGCGATGATTTCGACCAACCGGCTCCGAAGCTCAGGGGCGGTCTCGATATCGAGCTCGCCGCCGACGTCGATGACGGTGACACTGCCTTCATAGCGCGTGGTCAGGGAGAAGTTCGCGGTCATCTGGCCGGCTCTCCTCGGGTTCTGGATCATGACGGGTTCTGGATCACGATCAGTGACGTACGGCGCTTGACGCACCGAACCGCAACCAGAGGAGCAGGACGAGACCGGCGGCGACGATGTCTGAGGAGAAACCCGAGCATGTTCCCCTCCCCTTGCTGACGAGCGCGTCTGATCTGCGATGGGCTCACTCCACCACCCTTAGGGCGGGTGCAATACACCCCTAGGGAGGTTTATGGTCGACAGCATGGCCGACGCGAAGGGACGCCCCCTCACTGTTGCGCTGGTAGACGACTATGACGTCGTGCTCACGGGCGTGGCGCGGATGCTGGAGCCCTATCGCGACCGCGTCGTTGTCGCCGAGATCGACGCCAACGAGGCTGTCGACGACGTGGTGGACATCGTGCTCTATGACTCGTTCGCCCAGCCGGAGTCAGACAAAGACGAGATCCGCGTGCTGATCGACAACCCCCGCGCCCGGCGTGTCGTCGTCTACACGTGGAACTTCGCCCCCGACCTGGTCGAGAGCGCGCGCCGGCAAGGCGTCTGCGGCTATCTCTCCAAGACTCTGGCCGCGCGTGATCTCGTGATCGCCCTCGAAGCCGTGCATGCGGGGGAGATCGTCATCAGCGATCCGCCGCGCCGCGCGCGAAGAGCTGCGGCGCTCGACTGGCCGGGCAGAGGCGAAGGTCTCACTGATCGTGAGTCGGAGATCTTGGCGCTGATCACCCAGGGCAAGAGCAATGCCGACGTCGCCTCACTCACATTCCTCAGTCCCAACACGGTGAAGTCCTACATCCGAACCATCTACCGCAAGATCGACGTGGCGAGCCGCACACAGGCGGTGCTGTGGGGCGTCGCCCACGGCTTCACGCCCGACCATCACCGTATCGACCACTGGCGAGGTGGCCCATGATGCGCCACGGCGATGCGCTGGGGCGGGTTTTCTACTCGTTCAGCTCCTACCTCTGCGTGCCGAACGCGCTGTCACAGGAAGGCGGCTATGCCCTCGGAGCTCAGGCAGGGGAATCTCGCGTTCACGCGTGTCGCTCAGACACCGTTCAACGCGGTTATGAGGCGCGGTCCTGACGACGTGAGCCTGGCCTTCGCAGCATCCGTGAGACAGCACGACGCCGGGATCTTGACACGGTCCCGGCGTCGGAAGGTCAGCTGCGGCGTTCCTCAGCAGCAGGCGTTTATCAGATCAGTAATAGCGTCGACGCGTGCCACCGACCGGGACGAAGTTGAGCACGAGGCCGATGACCAGCAGGATCAGTCCGAGAATGAGCAGGAACTTCAGGCTCGCGACGACGAGTCCGAGGATGATGAGAATGATGGCTAGGACGACCATGGTTTCCTCCTGCTTGGGCCCGTCGTGACGCGACTGGCAACTGGAGGGGTGTTCCCCGAGTCCTACGCGCCCACACGCACCAGGCGCTTGTTCACCCCTAGCTAGGGGTGCGCGCACTGACAGCCGGTGTCAGCGCGTACGGAACCTGGCGACGAGAGCACGCATGCGCTCGCTGACGTCAACCAGTTCACCCGCGGCGAGAACCGTGCGCGCGGCGGTCGCCCTCGTGCTTGCCGCGGACTGCTCGACCTGATCGCTTCCTCGCGCGAGCTGGCTGGTGCTCGCTGCGAGACCCGAGACCTGAAGTCCCATGTCGTGGGCGACAGCGGCCTGGTCCTCCACGGCGGTGCTGATTCCGGACTGCACGGTGTCGAAGTCGGTGATGACGCCAGCGATGCGGTCCACGGCAGAGGAGGCAGACCCCGCATCGCCCTGGAGTGCGACAACGCGCTCCCCGATGCGCGCGGTCGCGATGTTCGCTTCCTCGGCGAGGTGCTTGACCTCGCCTGCCACCACCGCGAAGCCGAGACCGTGGACGCCGGCCCTCGCGGCCTCGATCGAGGCGTTGAGAGCGAGCAGCCGGGTCTGGTCGGTGATTCCCCCGATCACCTTGACCACGTCGTCGATCGTGGCCGAGGACGCCAACAGCTCGACCATCAGCTCTGTCGTCTCCCTGGCCATGCGCGCCCCCTCGGTGGCCATCGTGGCGGCCTGCCCCGTGCTGGCCACGATGTGCTCGACGCCGGACTCGAGCGACGCGACTCCCGAGGACAGCGAGTCAGCAGCCGTCGACAGCCGCGACGCGGTGTTCACCATCGCCCCCGCGACGGAAGTTGCGCTCGTGGCATGCACGGTGAGGTCGTCACTCACGTCCCTGACGGCGTCCGCGACGCCGGCGAGCCGATCGCTCTCCGCGCGAATGCAACTGACGGTCTCGAGGAGCTGCTCCGTCGCCCGGTCCACGGCGGCCGCCAGCTGACCGATCTCGTCGCGCCTCGTCACAGCGGCCGAGCCCTTGAGGTCACCCGCCGCCAGCCGCTCTGCCTGGCGTGTGACCCGGCGCAGCGGCTGCACCAGCCAGCGTGTCGCGCCACGTCCTGCCGCGAGAAGCAGCAGGACGACAGCCAGGACCAGGCCTCCAAGCTGCGCCAACAGGCTCCGGGGGAGTGCGGGAGAAGCCGGGACAACCACCTCGACCACCCAGGCATTGGCATTCGTCGCGTCGAACGGCACGCGGCCACTCGCCGCGAGGTGGCCGGCTGCCACGTGCATCGGTCGCTTCTGCGGCAGTGTCGCCGTGTCGGGGTCGGCGCCGGCCGGTGGCACCGGCACTGCCTGTCCCGTCTGCAGGATGAGCGCGCCCGACCGGCTGTCGACGACCTGCGCGGCAGAGCCCTTGGGCAGTCCCCTGACGACCTGTCGGCGAAGGCCTTCGAGCTCGGTCTCGAAGTGCAGGATCGCCACGGTGTGCCCGCGCACCAGGATGGGCGTCGAGTTCGAGACGACCCAGGTGCTCGTGTCGGGGGAGACGTACGGCGTGTGCTGGTGGACTTCGCCCTCGCGCAGCACCAGGGTCGGCGCGAAGAACGGATTGCCCGACTCGTCGGGAGAGAGCTCGCCGCTGGCGACGGCGGTGCCGCGCACCTGGCGCGCCTCTTCCGGGCCCTTCGCGTCGATGTAGCACGCTTCGTCGATCAGGTCGGGAAACAGCGCGTGAAGCCCGACGAGGCCGGCATCGATGCTCGGCTTGAGCTGGCCCCGCTGCTCCGGATGGCGGTACCACTCCTTGAGGACGTCGTCCTGCGCGGCGACGAGGAGCTCGCGCCGCCACTCGGCGAACTGGCGTGAGACCTCGTCGGCCGTCGTGTCGGCGAGTCGCTGCGCGCGGTCGTGATCTGTCCGGCGCGATTCAGCACTCGTGCGAGCCCCGACCAGTCCTGCGGCGAGAAGCAGTGGCACCAGCCCCGTCACCACCAGCAGAGCCGAGAGTGGTCGTTGAAGGCTCGTGCTGCGGCGGAACGGCGACAGCATCACCGTTGCACCGTCGACGGATTCTTCCCGGCGCTTGAGTGTCCGACGCGCCGCAGACCGTCCGCCACCGCGACTAGCTGACGACTAGCTGAGGGTTCGTGCGCACTCTGCGGAGGACTTCCTCCGGAAGACAGCGCGTGACCTTGTGGGCTACGACGGCCGACCGCCGACATGCGTCAGCCGCCGTGGTCGCACGCGAACAACAGGGCGTCACCTGCCGCCGAGACCAGGGCACGCGGTAGCTCGCCGCACCGCTGTCATAACCGGACATGCGTGCTGTTGTCCGAGCTGAGCGCCGAGCGCTACCACGGCCGGCGTCGTGCCCACCACGAGCAGGGAGTGACCGCGAGCAGCGCCACCGTTCGGACCCATTCAGGTCACCCGCGATCCTAGGACGGCACACGGGGGGCGTCTACGGCTGCGACCACAGGTCGGCTCACCGAATCTGCCGACTTTTCGTCGTGCCCCTGGTCTGCCGGGGAGAGGTCACGTAACCTCCGCTGATGCTTTCCACCGCCCAGCCGCGGCGCAGCTGGGTCGAGCACATCATGGGGATGCCGATCAGTGTGCTGGCCCGAGGTCCCCGTGCTCTTGGCGCGACGGCCGAGGAGGCCGTACGCGCTCTGTACGCCGAGCTCGTCGACGTCGACGAGCTGTTCTCGCCCTACCGTCCCGACAGCGCCGTCAGCAGGCTGGGCCGTGGCGAGCTCGCCCTGGCAGACGCGCCTGCGGCGGTCATCGACGTGGCGCGACGCTGCGATGACGCACGTGTGCTCACCGGTGGTCTGTTCGACGCCATGCGCCCCGACGGTCGTTGGGACCCGTCGGGTCTCGTGAAGGGCTGGGCGGTCGAACAGGCAGGTCGCGGCCTGGTGCCGGTCGCTGATGTCGACTGGTGCGTCAACGCCGGCGGCGACGTCCTGGTGCTGAGCCCGAGCGGCGCGCCGTTCCATGTCGGTGTGCAGGACCCTGCCCACCGGCAGCGGGTGGCGGCAGTGATCGCCAGGAGCAGCGGCGCGGTGGCGACCAGCGGAACCGCCGCCCGCGGTGAGCATCTCTACGACCCGCTCACGGGAACGGCAGCCGTGGAGTCCGCGTCGGTGACGGTCACCGGCCCGTCGTTGGAGTCGGCCGACGTCCTGGCGACCGCTGCTTTCGTCGCGGGTCGGGGGGCCTTCGACGTCGTCGCCTCGCTGGCCGGTTACGAAGCGATGCGCGTCGACCTGGCCGGGGTCGTGTCTGCTACGGCGGGCTGGCCCGACGCATGAGCCCCCCTCGGGATACGCGCGCCTGGTGGTGTGACGCGGTGGCCGTCGTCTGCTGGGTCAGCGCGATCATGGTCGTGACCCTGTGGGTGTCCGGGCACGGGCTCCAGGCCCTCACCTCGTGGCCAGGGGAGGGGCTGACGTCGCTGGGCCGCATCGTCGGCCTCGTCGCGGCGGACCTGCTTCTCGTGCAGGTCTGCCTGATGGCGCGGGTGCCGTGGATCGAGCGCAGTTATGGCCAGGACGAACTCGCTCGCCGCCACCGCCTGGTGGGCTTCTGGTCGTTCAACCTGATGGTCCTGCACATCGTGCTCGTCACGCTCGGCTACTCCGCTTCGAGCCACATCGACGCGCTGCACGAGTCGTGGACGCTCGTGACCACCTATGGCGGCATGCTGCTGGCCGTCGCCGCCACGGCCGCGTTGTGCACGGTGACGCTGACGTCGATCCGTGCCGCACGCCGTCGCCTGCGCTACGAGTCCTGGCACCTGCTCCACCTCTACGCCTACGCCGGCGTGGGGCTGTCGGTGCCGCACGAGCTCTGGACGGGTTCGGACTTCACCAGCTCCTCGTTGGCGCGCACCTACTGGTGGGCGTCGTACGCCCTCGCGGCCGGCGCCGTGCTGGTGTTCCGGCTCGGCCTGCCCCTGTGGCGCAGTCTCCGTCACGGCATCACCGTCAGCTCCGTCGTGCACGAGACCGCCGACGTGGTGACCGTGCACCTGGCCGGCCGCGGGCTCAAGCGGCTTCCGGTGCGTGCCGGGCAGTTCTTCATCTGGCGCTTCCTCGACGGACCCGGTTGGTCGCGGGGCAACCCCTACTCCCTCTCGGGTGCTCCGCGGCGCAACCGCATCCAGATCACGGCCAAGAACTCAGGCGAAGGCAGCGGGAGGTTGGCCCAGCTCCAGCCGGGCACCCGCGTCCTCATCGAAGGCCCTTATGGCCGCCTCACCGGTGAGCAGCGGATCGGCAGCAAGGTGGCCATGCTGGCGTGCGGCATCGGCATCACCCCGATGAAGGCGTTGCTCGAGGACCTCGACTACGAGCCCGGCCACGCCACCCTCGTCTACCGCGCTCGCAGCGAGGCCGAGGTGATCTTCCGCGACGACCTCGCACAGCTCGTCGAGCGCCGCGGCATCACGGTGCACTATCTCGTCGGTGCCCGCATCGCCCGACGCACGTCGTGGCTCCCGCAGTCGTACGCGCGTATGAACGACAGCGATGCGCTCGTGCGGCTCATCCCCGAGTTCCGCGAGCGGGACGTCTTCGTGTGCGGCCCCCATGCGTGGATGCAGACGGTTGCCCGCGCAGCAGCCGAGGCTGGGCTACCGGTCGACCAACTGCACCAGGAGCGGTTCTCATGGTGACGACTCGGGACCACACGCGCCGCAACCTGGGCATCTTCACAGGGTCGGCGGTGACGTTCGCGCTCCTCATGCTCTATCCGACGAGCACCAACTCCGGCACCGGTCACCCGTCCGGTGCACGCCAGCTCGCCGCTGCCGGGGTGGTTCAGGGTGCTGAGGCAGCCACCGTCGTCGTGAACGGCACGCCGGTCATCGTCAAGTACGGCACGGTGCAGGTCCAGATCGCCGTGCAGGCAGGCCGCATCATCCGTGCCACGGCGATCAACTATCCGCAGGACAACGGGCGTGACCAAGAGATCAACGGGTTCGCCATCCCGCAGCTGCAGCGCGAGACCGTCGAGGCGCAAGGCGGCCACATCGACGCGATCACGGGCGCCACGTTCACGTCCAAGGGTTATGCGGAGTCGCTGCAGGCAGCGTTGGACGCCGCGCATTTGAACTGAGCAGGCATACGACCGTTCGGAGCGCCACCGAGGACCTCACCGGAGCATCCGGGCCCGTGTGCGGGCGATGTTGCCCAACTGACGCACCGGAGGAAACGCGGCGGAAACCGCTGGTTCATAGCATCCAAGCCAGCTGCCGAATCTGCCGGAGGAACTCGATGACCACGACCCCTGACGCGCCCGCCGTCGCCGATCGACAAGACGTTTCCAGGAAGCCGGAGATCATCCGTCACGGTCGATGGATCGAGGACTGGCGTCCCGAGGATCCGGCCTTCTGGGACACCGTGGGCGAGCCGATCGCCAAGCGCAACCTGTGGTTCTCCGTCCTCTCGGAGCACATCGGCTTCTCGGTGTGGAGCGTCTGGTCGGTGTGGGTCCTCTTCCTGGGGCCGAAATACGGCTTCGACCCGGCGCAGAAGTTCCTGCTGACCAGTGTGCCGACGCTGGTGGGTGCGGCGCTCCGCATCCCCTACACCTTTGCGGTCAACAAGTTCGGCGGTCGCAACTGGACCGTTGTGTCCGCGCTGCTGCTCGTCATCCCGCTGGTGCTCGCCGGCCTGGTGTTGAAGCCTGGTGTCTCGCTCAACACCTTGCTCCTGGTCGCCGCCTTCGCGGGGGTAGGCGGTGGCAACTTCGCGTCGTCGATGACCAATATCAACGCGTTCTACCCCGACCGCAAGAAGGGCTGGGCGCTCGGGCTCAACGCCGGCGGCGGCAACCTCGGTGTGCCGGCGGTGCAGCTCGTGGGTCTCGCGATCCTCGCGGTGCTGGGCAAGGAGCACCCGCGTGCCCTGATCGGCGTCTACCTGCCGCTCGTCGTCATCGCGGCGTCGCTCGCGGCGTGGAAGATGGACAACCTGTCGTCGGCCAAGACCGACAGGCGCGCGATGCGGGACGTCTGCCGTGACTCGAACACATGGATCATGTCGCTGCTCTACATCGGCACATTCGGCTCGTTCATCGGCTTCAGCTTCGCCTTCGGCCAGGTGCTGCAGGTGCAGTTCAAGTCCGACTTCGACACACCCATCAAGGCGGCCTACCTCACCTTCATCGGTCCGTTGCTCGGTTCCCTCATCCGCCCTGTCGGTGGCATGCTCGCCGACCGCCTCGGCGGCGCCCGCGTCACGTTCGTGAACTTCGTCGCGATGACGGCCGGCGCGTCGGTGGTTCTCTGGGCGTCGCACCTGAAGTCGCTGCCACTTTTCCTCGTCGGCTTCATCGCGCTGTTCATCTTCAGCGGGATCGGCAACGGGTCGGCCTACAAGATGATCCCCGCCATCTTCCGCGCCAAGGGCAACAACGCGATCGCGAACGGCACGCACGAGGACATCGCGCACCGTGAGGCACGTCGCCTCTCCGGCGCACTGATCGGAGTCGCCGGGGCCATCGGTGCCTTCGGTGGCGTCCTCGTCAACCTGGCGTTCCGCCAGTCCTTCCTCGACACGAAGAACGGCAACGCCGCATACGAAGCGTTCATCGCCTTCTATGTCGTGTGCTTCCTCGTGACGTGGCTCGTCTACATCCGTCCGTCGAGCCGCAAGCTCGTCGGCGTCTGAGCCACCGACCCCCTCCGGGGCTCGGGCACAGAAGCGGTGCCGGTCTCGCCCGATGAGGGCGGGACCGGCATAGCCGCTGTCAGGGCTTCGGCCGGCCCGGGTCGCCCGAAGTGCCAGCCCTGGCCGTAGTCCACCTCGAGCTGCAGCAGCGTCACGGCGTCGGCCTCGGTCTCGACGCCCTCGGCCACCACCCGCGCGTTGCAGCCATGACCGAAGTCGACGAGTGAGCGGACGAGCGTGCGGAGCACGGGATCGTGCCCCACGCCGTCGACGATGCTCCGGTCGAGCTTGATCACGTCGGGCGTCGTCAGGACGATGTGGCGCAGCGACGAGAAACCGGCGCCGACATCGTCGATCGCCAGGCGCATGCCGCGAGCGCGAAGCGGTTCCAGCACGGCGCGGAGCGCGTCATAGTTCTCGACCGCATCGTGCTCTGACAGCTCGAGCAGGACCCGGTCGAGCGGGAGTGCCGCGAGCAGTTCGGTGCAGGCCGCGGTGAGCAGCGTGGCTGGAGAGACGTTCATGGCGACATAGCCCGAGACGTCGGGCAGGTGCCTGCCTGCACCGGCGAGCGCCAAGAGCTCCATCGCATCGCCGAGCCCCACGCTGTGAGCCTCGGCGAAGCAGATGTCGGGCGCCTTGCGCCAGTCCGCGGGGAACCGGCTCAGTGCCTCCGCCCCGATGCGTACGCCGCTGGCGAGGTCGACGATCGGCTGCAGGACCACGACTGGTCCACCGGCGTGCATGACGGGCAACAGCCGTCCTTCGACCTCGGTCACGCGGGCACGTTCCACGACGCCGGGCTCGAGGATCATGGCGGTAGCGTGCGCGAGCACGTCCATCAGCGACTTGTCACGGTCCGTGAGCCCCTTGTCCGAGCTCAGGCCCGCACCGCAGAACGTGCCATAGAGGCTGCCGTCGCTGAGGACGACGGGCGCTGACACGAAGCTACGGATGTGCGGGAACCGTGCCGCAGGCAGCTTCATCGCCTCGGGATGGTCCTTGAGGTCCCCGATGACAGGCGGCAGCTTGCGATCCAGGATCGCCTGGCACAGCGTGCGGTCCTGACGCTGCTGATAGCCCTCCTGGAAGAGCAGCGGCATCAGCGGTCCCGCGCCCTCGACCACTTCCAGGTGCTGCGTCACCCCGTCCATGCGCGTCAGGAACGTCACGCTGAGGCCGAGCGCCGACCGGGCGGTCAGGAGCAGGTCAGCTATCTGCTCCTGCTCGCTCGATCGGCGCTTGTTCACGGTTCTCCTTGAGGGCGGTCCGTCACTTCTCGACCGACCGGGAGCTGGGCTGAACCTCATTCGGCCCACTTGTGCGATGCGTCGGGCCAGGCAGTCTCTGTGCGCTCTCGCCGGCACTCGTTCGCCCCCCTGTCGGCCGCGCCCGCGGCACGTGGTGGAGTGGCTCGCGCCGTACGCGCGACTGAAGGAGTCCTGTGTCCTGCCTGGCTGCTGCCGGCCTCGCGCTGGGAGCCGCGGTCGACCGCGGCGTCGGAGACCCCCGCGCCGGCCACCCCGTCGCCGCCTACGGCCGTGTTGCGGCCGGACTGGAACGCCGGCTGTGGGCGCCCACGGTGCGCCGAGGGGGGCTCTATGCGGCGATCGCCGTCGGTGTCCCCGTGCTGGCTGCCGTCGCTGCCGACCGGCGAGTGCGCCATCACCCGGCCCTGCGCCTGCTGCTCACCGGTGCGGTGACCTGGTCGGTCCTGGGCGGCACGACCCTGCGCCGCGAGGCCGACGTCATGCGCGACGCACTGGCCGTTGGCGACCTGTCGGCCGCGCGGCGCCAGCTGCCGTCGCTGTGCGGCCGAGACGCCGTGTCGCTCGATGCCGGCGGGCTGGCGCGGGCGACGGTCGAGTCGGTCGCCGAGAACACGAGCGACGCCGTGGTGGCGGCGCTGGCGTGGGGGGCGGTGCTGGGGACTCCCGGCCTTGTCGCCTACCGGTGCATGAACACCCTCGATGCCATGGTCGGGCACCGCTCGCTCCGCTTCGACCGGTTCGGGCGCGTGTGCGCCAGGCTCGACGACATCGCCAACCTGGTCCCGGCGCGGCTGACCGGCCTGCTCGCCGTGGTGCTGGCTCCGCTCGTGGACGGGTCCCCCCGCGATGCCTGGCGGGTCCTGCGCCGCGATGGGTGGGCGCACCCGAGCCCCAACTCCGGTCAGTGCGAGGCGGCCTTCGCCGGAGCGCTGGGGGTGCGGCTGGGGGGCACCAATGTCTATGGCACCCGTGTCGAGGTGCGTCCGACCCTGGGTGACGGCGCGGCACCGACCGCTGCCGACATCGCGCGGGCCACCTCGCTCTCGGCGGCCGTCGAGCGGGCTGCCCTGCTCCTGGCGCTCGCTGTCGCGTGGCGACGCCGGTGAGCGGCGCCCTGCTCGTCGCCGGCACGACCTCCGACGCAGGCAAGAGCATCGTCACCGCAGGCATCTGCCGCTGGCTGGTGCGGCAGGGTGTGAGGGTCGCCCCGTTCAAGGCGCAGAACATGTCGCTGAACTCCATGGTCACGGCCGACGGGGCGGAGATCGGGCGCGCGCAGGCGATGCAGGCGTCCGCTGCACAGGTGGCGCCGGAAGCGGCGATGAACCCCGTCCTGCTCAAGCCAGGCAGTGATCGGCACAGCCAGGTCGTGCTGCTCGGGCGGTCGGTGGGCGAGGTCGACGCGATGGGCTACCGCGAGCACAAGCCCCGCCTGCTCGCCGTCGCCCTCGAGTGCCTCGCCGACCTGCGCGCGCGCTTCGATGTCGTCGTGTGCGAGGGCGCGGGCAGTCCTACGGAGATCAACCTGCGCGCGACGGACATCGCCAACATGGGTCTCGCGCGGTCTGCCGGTCTGCCCGTCATCGTCGTCGGTGACATCGACCGGGGCGGCGTCTTCGCCTCGCTGTTCGGCACGCTGGCGCTGCTCGCCGCCGAGGACCAGGCGCTCGTCTCGGGCTTCGTCGTCAACAAGTTCCGAGGAGACCCGGCCCTGCTGGCACCCGGCCTCTCGATGCTGCGGGGACTCACGGGCCGTGACGTCCTCGGCGTCCTGCCCTTCTTGCCCGGCCTGCAGCTCGACGTGGAGGACAGCCTCGGGCTCGATGCGGCGCGGGAGCCGATGCTGGCGCCGCTTGGTGAGGAGGTGCTGCGGGTCGTCGTCGTGCGCTTCCCCCGCATCAGCAACTGGACCGACGTGGATGCGCTCTCGGTCGAGCCGGGTGTTGCCGTCACTTTTGCGACCACCGAAGAACAGATCGCTGAAGCAGATCTCGTGGTTCTGCCGGGCACGCGCGCCACGGTCGAGGACCTTGCCTGGCTGCGGTCGACCGGTCTCGCACGTGCCGTGGAGCGCAGAGTCGCCGACGGACGTGCCGTGCTGGGCATCTGTGGCGGCTACCAGATGCTCGGCGTCACGATCGTCGACGACATCGAGAGCGGTGCCGGCTCCGTCCCGGGGCTCGGGCTCCTGCCGACCACGACGGTCTTCGGGCGGGACAAGCAGCTCGGTCGCCCCGTCGCGGTGACGGTCGATGGCGGCGACCCTGTCGTCGCCTATGAGATCCACCACGGCCTCATCGATGTGCACGGTGGCCGTCCGCTGTTCGCGCTGGCCGGCGGTGCGACCGAAGGCTGCCGCTCCGGATCTGTGTGGGGCACGACCTGGCACGGCGTGCTCGAGAACGATGCCTGTCGGCGCAGGTTCCTCGACGAGGTGGCCGCCGTCGCCGGTCGCCGCTTCGAGGTCTCGCCGAGCACGGACTTCGCCGCGCTGCGCGAGCGACGGCTCGATCTGCTCGGTGACACCATCGAGGAGCACGTCGACACCGATGCGCTCCTGTCGCTCATACAGCACGGCCCTCCCGACGGGCTGCCTTTCGTCCCTCCCGGAGCGCCCACATGATCCCTGTCCTGATCTCCACCGCAGACACCGAGCTGCTGGCTGCGCGTGCCGCGGGCATCGGCTGGCGCACCGCCAATCCGGCGCGTACGCCCGCCGCCGACGTCGCCGAGCTGCTGCACGGTGCGTCCTACGTCGTGGTGCGGCTGCTGGGTGGCCGCCGCAGCTGGCAGGACGGGCTCGCCGCGGTGCTCGGCTCCGGGCTGCCGGTCGTCGTCCTCGGCGGCGAGTCGACTCCCGACGCGGAGCTGATGGCGTTGTCCACGGTTGCCGCACGAGCAGCGACCGAGACCCTTGCCTATCTGCGTGAAGGCGGCGTGGGCAACCTGCGTGAGCTGGCCGGCTTCCTCTCCGACACGGTGCTGCTGACCGGAGTCGGGTTCGAGGCGCCGGCGCCGGCTCCGCAGTTCGGGCTGCACGGCGAGCGCAAGGTCGAGGAGGGCATTCCGACCGTGGCTGTCGTCTTCTACCGCGCGCATGCGCTGTCGGGCAACACCGCGTTCGTCGACACCCTCTGCGAAGCGATCGAAGTTCAGGGTTGCAACGCGCTCCCGGTTTTCTGTGCCTCGTTGCGGGCTGCCGACGACGAACTGATCGAGCTGCTCGGCCCGGCGGACGTGATCGTCACCACCGTGCTCGCCGCGGGTGGCACGCGGGCCGTCGACGCGACGGCGGGCGGCGACGAGGACGCGTGGGACGTCGGCGCCCTCTCGTCGCTCGACGTCCCGGTCCTGCAAGCGCTGTGCCTGACGACATCGCGCGAGCAGTGGGAGGGCTCGAGCGCCGCTCTGTCCCCGATGGACGCCGCCATGCAGGTCGCCATCCCCGAGTTCGACGGCCGGCTGATCACCGTTCCTTTCTCGTTCAAGGAGGAGGGAGTCGACGGCGTTCCCATCTACGTCGCCGACCCTGAGCGGTCGTCGAGGGTGGCGGGGATCGCAGCGCGGCATGCACGCCTGCGCACCATCGCAGCCGCTGACAAGCGCGTCGCCCTCGTGCTCTCGTCCTACCCCACGAAGCACGCGCGCGTCGGCAACGCGGTCGGCCTCGACACGCCGGCGAGCGCCGTCGCCCTGCTGGGTGCGTTGCGCGGTGCCGGCTACTCGGTCGAGGCGTTTCCCGAGGACGGTGACGAGCTGATCCACGCGCTCATCGCCGCGGGCGGGCACGACCTGGAGTGGCTGACAGAAGAGCAGCTCGCCGCGAATCCGGCTCGGGTGCCTCGAGCGACCTACGACCTGTGGTTTGCGAGCCTGTCGCCTTCGCTGCAGGAGGCGGTGGTCCGCCAGTGGGGGGCGCCACCGGGTTCGCTCTACGTCGACGGCGACGACATCGTGCTCGCCTCGTTGCGGTTCGGCAACGTGATGTTGATGATCCAGCCGCCCCGCGGCTTCGGCGAGAACCCGGTCGCGATCTATCACGACCCCGAACTCGCGCCCTCGCACCACTACCTCGCCGCCTATCTCTGGCTGCAGCACCGCACGGAGGCGGGCGGGTTCGGAGCTGACGCGGTCATCCACCTCGGCAAGCACGGCACGTTGGAGTGGCTGCCTGGCAACGGTCTGGGACTTTCGGGCGACTGCGCACCGGATGCTGCGATGGGCGATCTTCCCTTCATCTATCCCTTCATCGTCAACGACCCCGGGGAAGGCACGCAGGCCAAGCGGCGGGCGCACGCGACCGTCATCGACCACCTCGTGCCGCCGATGGCACGGGCCGACTCCTACGGCGACATGGCCAAGCTCGAACAGCTCCTCGACGAATACGCCACCGTGCAGGCGCTCGACCCCCCCAAGATGCCGGTCGTGCGCGCTCAGATCTGGGAGCTGGTGCAGTCGGCACAGCTGCATCACGACCTTCACGTCGAGCAGGCGCCCGGCGATGACGACTTCGACGAGTTCGTGCTGCACATCGACGGCTACCTCTGCGAGGTCAAGGACGTCCTGATCCGTGACGGCCTGCACATCCTCGGCGCGCCACCCGTGGGTGCGGCGCTCGACAACCTGATGGTGAGCGTTCTCCGCGCCTCGCAGGTGTGGGGCGGTCGCACCGGTGCGCTGCCAGGCCTCCGTGCGGTCCTCGCGGCCCATCACGGCCTGGACGAGAAGGTGCTCCTCGCCGATCCCGGCCTGCTGCTCGAAGTCACTCGCGACCTCGGTGGTCCGGGGTCGCGCGCCTCCGCCGTGCTGGACCGGATCGATGACACGTCGCTGTCCCTGGTGCACCGGGCTCTCGAGGTCGGCGCGCACGCGGCCGTCATCGAGACGCTGGGCTCTCCCGACGACGACGTCGAGGCGGTGCTGCGCTTCGGGCTCGACGAGCTGGCGCCGCGTCTCGCGGCGACGACGAACGAGGTCACGAACACTCTTCGCGCACTCGCCGGCCGCTTCGTGGAGCCGGGTCCCTCCGGCTCACCCACGCGCGGCCTCGTCAACGTCCTGCCGACGGGGCGCAACTTCTATTCCGTCGACCCCAAGGCCATCCCCTCACGCAATGCCTGGGACGTCGGAGTGGCACTGGCCGACACCTTGCTGGCGCGCCAGCTCGCTGACACAGGGGCCTACCCCCGCAGCGTCGGGCTCACGGTCTGGGGCACGAGCGCCATGCGCACCCAGGGTGATGACATCGCCGAGGTCCTCGCGTTGCTCGGCTGCAAGCCCGTGTGGGACGAGGCGTCGCGGCGTGTCACGGGTTTCGAGATCACGCCGCTCGACGAGCTGGGACGCCCTCGCATCGACGTCACGGTCCGCATCTCCGGGTTCTTCCGCGATGCGTTCCCCCACGTCATCACGCTCCTCGACGATGCCGTGCGGGCGGTAGCCGCGCTCGAGGAGACACCTGAAGACAACTTCGTACGCGCGCATGTCGACGCGGACGTCACGGAGCACGGTGACATGAGAAGGGCGACAACGCGTATCTTCGGTTCGAAGCCGGGGGCCTACGGCGCCGGACTCCTCCCGCTGATCGATGCCGGCACGTGGCGGACCGACGCCGATCTGGCGGAGGTCTACGCCGTGTGGGGTGGTTATGCCTATGGCCGTGAGCTGGACGGTCGGGAGGCCCGCCCCGACATGGAGCAGTCGTTCCGTCGCATCTCCGTCGCCGCGAAGAACCAGGACAACCGCGAGCACGACATCGCTGACAGCGACGACTATTTTCAATACCACGGCGGCATGGTGGCGATGGTCCGCTCGCTCACCGGCGTCGCGCCCGCGGCATACGTCGGTGACTCCGCAGTTCCTGACAGCGTGAAGACGCGCACGCTCGCCGAGGAGACGAAGCGCGTCTTCCGCGCCCGGGTCGTGAACCCCAAGTGGATCGCCGCCATGCAGCGCCATGGCTACAAGGGCGCGTTCGAGCAGGCCGCCACGGTCGACTACCTCTTCGGCTATGACGCGACCGCGGGCGTTGTCGACGACTGGATGTATGAGCAGCTGTCGGCCTCCTACGTGTTCGACGAGACGAACCGCGCGTTCATGAAGAAGAGCAACCCATGGGCACTGCGCGGCGTCGCCGAACGACTGCTCGAGGCGGCGGACCGGGGTCTCTGGGCCGAGCCCGACGCCGACACGCTGCAACGGTTGAAGGAGACCTATCTGGAGCTCGAGGGGGACCTCGAAGGCACCTCCGATGGCTGAGGTGCCCGGTCGGGAGCCGCTGCCCGAAGAGCTGCGCCGCTGGCGGCACTACCTCGCCGACGAGCGGGCCGAGGCAGCTGTCTATCGCGACCTGGCCGCCCGGCGCGGCGGGGAGGAGCGCGAGATCCTGCTCGCGCTGGCCGACGCGGAGGCACGCCACGAGGCGCACTGGCGGAAGCTCCTCGGCGACCAGGTCGGAGCGCCGGGCCGGGTCGACGTGCGCACCGCCCTTCTGGCGTTCCTCGCCCGCCGCCTCGGCTCTGTCTTCGTCATCGCCCTCGTCCAGCGTGCCGAGAGCCGGTCGCCCTACGACACGGACGCGGACGCCACCCTCACCATGGCAGCGGACGAGCGCATCCACGAGGAGGTCGTCCGCGGTCTTGCGGCGCGCCGTCGGGAGCGGCTCTCCGGGACGTTCCGCGCCGCCGTCTTCGGTGCCAACGACGGACTCGTCAGCAACCTCTCCCTCGTGCTCGGCGTCAGCGCAAGCGGAGTGTCGGCGCACACGACCCTCGTCACGGGCCTCGCGGGACTGTTCGCGGGCGCCCTGTCGATGGGAGCCGGAGAATATGTCTCGGTGCGCTCCCAGCGCGAGCTGCTCGATGCGTCCACGCCGAGCCCCGGTGCGCACGACGCCCTGCCGCACCTCGACCTCGACGCCAACGAGCTCGCGCTCGTCTATCGTGCCCGTGGCATGGCGGCTGCTGAGGCCGCGCGCCACGCGGCGGAGGTCCTGGCGGACCACTCCCTGGCGAGCTTCGGACCGGCGGGCAGTGCGGACGCGGCTGTCGCGGTCGACGCTCACGAGGCGATCGGCACCGGACTCGGTGCCGGCCTGTCGAGCTTCGCGTTCTTCGCCTCCGGTGCCGTCCTGCCCGTGATCCCCTTCCTGCTCGGTCTAGGAGGGACCGCCGCACTCGTCGTCGCGTCGGTTCTCGTCGGCCTGGCGCTGCTCGTGACGGGGGCGGTCGTGGGCCTGCTCTCCGGCGGACCGCCGCTCATGCGTGGTCTGCGTCAGCTGGTTGTCGGCGGCGCCGCGGCTGCGGTGACCTACGGGCTCGGTCGGGTCGTGGGACGTTGAGCGACTTCGCGTCTCTCGTCGCGCGGGCGCGCATGCCCGGCGCAGGACGCCGCATCCTCGGGATAGCGGGTCCCCCCGGCAGCGGCAAGTCGACAGTCGCGGATGCAGTCGTGCAGGCTCTCGACGGTGCAGCGGTTCTCGTGCCGATGGACGGCTTCCATCTCGCGGGCGAGGAGCTCGCGAGGCTAGGGCGTCAGTCGCGCAAAGGCGCTCCCGACACGTTCGACGTCGGCGGCTACATCGCCCTGCTGCGGCGGCTGCGTGAGTCGGCCGATGACGTCGTCTACGCCCCGCGGTTCGAGCGGGTGATCGAAGAACCCGTCGCCGGTGCGATCCCGGTGCGCCACGACGTGCGGCTCGTGGTGACAGAGGGCAACTACCTCCTGCTGGGGGAGCAGGGTTGGGGCGGCGTACGCCCGCTGCTCGACGAGACTTGGTATGTCGCGGTCGACGACGACGTACGCCGCCGGCAGCTCATCGCGCGTCATGTCCGTTTCGGGAAGTCACCGGCTCAGGCGCTGGAGTGGGTGATGCGCTCGGACGAGGCGAACGCCGAGCTGGTCGCGCGTACGGCAGGCTCTGCCGATCTCGTGGTCGACGTCGCTGCCCTGACCCGAAGCGGTTGGCGGCCGGACCTGTCGCTCTAGGTGACTGCGGAGGCAGCGACCGCTCTGACTACGGTGGAGCCTTGACGAGCACCGGGGAGCCAACTGCCGTGAGTGTCGACCAGCAGTCACGACACGACTTCGTGATCGTGGCCAACCGGCTGCCTGTCGACCGCATCGACGACGGCGACGGCGACATCGACTGGAAGCGCAGTCCGGGCGGGCTCGTCACAGCCATGCAGCCGGTCATGCGCAGCAATGCCGGCGCGTGGGTCGGCTGGACGGGCAGCCCCGACGACGCGCCGGCGCCGTTCGACCACGACGGCATGCACCTCGTCCCGGTAGAGCTCAGCGCCGAGGAGATCGAGCAGTTCTACGAAGGCTTCAGCAACGCGACCCTGTGGCCGCTCTACCACGACGTCATCGCGCCGCCGCGTTTCCACCGCAGCTGGTGGGAGGCCTACGTCGCGATCAACAGGCGCTTCGCGGCCGCAGCGGTCGAACAGGCGGCGCAGGGCGCCACCGTCTGGGTGCACGACTATCAGCTGCAGCTCGTTCCGGCGCTGCTGCGTCGCGCGCGCCCCGACCTGCGCATCGGCTTCTTCGACCACATCCCGTTTCCGGGCTATGAGATCTTCGCCCAGCTGCCGTGGCGGCGGGAGATCGTCGAAGGCCTGCTCGGGGCTGACCTGCTCGGCTTCCAGCGCCAGGGGGACGCGACCAACTTCCTGCGGGCGTGTCGACGGGCGGCGAAGCTGCAGACACGCGGCGCGACGGTGTTCGTCGAGACCGCGGACGGCGTGCGCCACGTGCGTGCGATGCCGTTTCCGATCTCGATCGACGCCTCGGAGCTCGACGCCTTGGCCCGAACCGAGGATGTGCGCGCCCGCGCCAGGGAGATCCGCGTCGAGCTCGGCAATCCGCAGGTGGTGCTTCTCGGGGTCGACCGGCTCGACTACACCAAGGGAATCCTGCACCGGCTCAAGGCCTATGAAGAGCTGCTCGCAGAGGGCCACCTCCTGCCGCCGGGAGCCACGATGGTGCAGGTGGCGAGTCCGAGCCGCGAGAAGGTGGAGACCTACCAGGCGCTGCGTGACGAGGTCGAGGCCACCGTTGGTCGCATCAACGGAGATCACGGTGAGCTGGGGCACCCCGCCGTCCACTATCTGCACCACTCCTATCCCAAAGAAGAAATGGCCGCGCTCTATCTCGCTGCGGATGTCGCTCTCGTCACATCCTTACGCGACGGGATGAATCTGGTGGCGAAGGAGTACGTCGCGTGTCGAACCGACGAAACCGGCGCACTGGTCCTCAGCGAGTTCACCGGCGCTGCTGACGAGCTGGGCAGTGCGTTCCTCGTCAATCCCCACGACATCGAAGGAACCAAGCAAGCCATCTTGCGCGCCGCCACGGTCAGCCCCCGTGAAGCGAAGAGGCGCATACGTTCGATGCGCAAGAGAGTCCGCGAGTTCGACGTCGACCGCTGGGCGTCCACGTTTTTGGAAACGCTCCGTGGTCGTCCGACCACATAGCACAACCGTTGCGGCAAATCTCGCGACTCGCCCTTAGTATCCCTTGAGATAAGGCTTGCTGATGCTAGTGGTGACGATGCTGCGGAGATCCGACGCAGTCGAGGGGTGGGCTTACGCATGAGCGGACGACACAGTGCCAATGGGGCCAAGCCCGCTGGGCGCGCGGGTCGCCGTCGTCGTGGACCGCACGCTCGCACCGCGCTCTCCGGCGTTGTCGCCCTCGTTCTGGTCGCCGTGTCGCTCTGGGTGATCATTCCGCGTCTCGGTCACGGTGACTCCTCGGCCGCACAGGCGAAGGTCGCGCAGAGTCGCGACTGTTCGAGCACCCAGCTCCTCCGCATCATCGCCGACCCTCGCTTCGTGCGCGTGCTCGACAGCATCTCCGGCACGCTCAAGACGCCGACCGCGGCCAGCACGTGCGTCGAGATACAGGTGAGCTCCGGAGTCTCGTCGGCCGTGGCCCGTGACATCGCGGCGAACGGCGCCGACGTCGTCAAGAGTGACCTGTGGATTCCCGACTCGTCGCTGTGGCTGGGGGTGGCGCGGTCCACCCCGCTCGGCGCCGCAGGACTGGGCGTGGACACCCCGGTGGTCGCCTCCAGCCCCATCGTGTTCGCCATGACCGGTGAGACGGCAGCAGCGCAAGCGTCGAAAGGGCCGATGCGCTGGGATTCCCTGGGAGCTCGCTCCACCGGCGCATCGCGTATCGAGACCGCGGTCCCTGACCCCGCTCGCACGACCGAGGGGCTTGCGGCGGTCATGGCTTCGGTCAGTACGGGTGCCACGTCGAGCCTCGCCGCGAGCCAGCTCAGTGAGCTGGCGCGCAATGTGAGCGTCGTGCCGGATGCCGGAACGGCGCTTCGCAGGCTGGCGAGCGGAATGGTCGGTGTCATACCGATGGCCGAGAGCGATGTCATGACGCACAACGCCGACAACGCCGCTCCGCTGCTGGTGGCTGGCCCCGCCACTGGGACGCAGCCCATCTCGGACTACCGACTGGTGACCATCGGGTCGAATACGAGCGAGCTGCACACCGGCGCCATGAAGGCCATTCAGACCGCACTCACGTCACCGGCAGGCATACGTGCCCTCGCAGTCGAGCACCTACGGCCGGCAGACGGCACGGCTCTGCCCGACAGTGCCCAGCACGGCGGCACCGCCGCCGACCTGACGCCGTTGGTGCAGAGCACTCCGCTGATGGTCGCAGCGGCCTTGCGGACGTGGGCCGTCACCGGCCGGCGGGGCCGCGTCATCGGGGTGCTCGACGTGTCGGGTTCGATGGCTGCCCCCGTGCCCGGCAGCCGGTCGACGCGCATGCAGCTTGCCGTGGCCGCGAGCCAGCGTGCGGTGCAGGCATTTGCCGACGACTCCGAGCTCGGACTCTGGGATTTCTCGACCAAGGTCAACGGTGCACAGGACTTCAAGGAGCTGGTGCCCACACGGCCGATGGGAGCCGCGGTGGCAAAGGTCACGCAGCGCGACGCGCTCATGGGTGCCCTCGCACACCTGACTTTCAAGCCCAACGGCGGCACCGCGCTCTACAGCACCGTGCTCGCGGCGACACGAGCGGCGCGTGCGAGCTATGTCCCCGGTCGACTCAATGCCGTCGTGCTGTTGACCGACGGTGCCGAGGACGACCCGCGCAGCATGGGCCTGCCCTCGCTGCTCGCCCAGCTGAAGGCCGACCGGGTGCCCAACGAGCCCGTACGCGTGATCATGATCGCCTACGGCGCCCAGACCAACAATGCGGCGATGGCGCAGATCACCAAGGCGACCGGTGGAAAGCTGTGGCTCTCGAAGGACCCGCGCGACGTCGACAAAGTCCTCGCGCAGGCACTTGCGCAGCTCTAGCCGAGCCCCAGCTCCGCCAGCAGTTGCCGCACCCTGAGGTCGATGTCGTCGACGACGGCCCTGACCGTCGGCAGATCGCGACCTTTGGGGTCGGCGACGGGCCAGTCCTCATAGCGCTTGCCCGGGAAGACCGGGCAGGTCTGCCCGCAGCCCATCGTGATGACCACGTCGCTGCTCCTGACGAGCTCGGCGTCGAGCAGCGTCGGCACCTCTGCCTCGGTCGAGAGGCCGCGCTCCGCGAGCACGGCAGCGACGGCGGGGTTGACCGCGCTGCCGGGTTCCGAGCCGCCCGACCGGCTGTCGACGCGGCCACCCGCGTAGTGCTCGAGGAGCACCCTGGCGGCGACCGATCGGCCCGAGTTGTGGATGCATGCGAACAGGACGACGGGTCGCGCGGTCATGACGGCTCCTGCTGACGCTCGTGGGGATGATCAGCGGTGAGCTCACCGGCGAGCTCGCCCGCGTGCGGATAGAGCAGGAGCACCGCCGCGGCACCCAGCGCCCCGCCGAGCAGCTGCATGACGACGAACGTCGGCGCCGACCCTGGGGCGATGCCTGCGAACGAGTCCGACAGGGTGCGGGCGAGGGTGACCGCAGGGTTGGCGAAGCTCGTGGAGCTGGTGAACCAGTAGGCGGCGGTGACATAGCCGCCGACGGCGTACGCCACGTGGCTTCCGCGGCCCGCGCGGACCGTGCCGAAGACGACCAGGACCAGCCCGAGGGTGGCGACGACCTCGCCGAGCCAGAGGCCAACCCCCGAGCGGCTGTGCTGGGCCAGCGACACGGCGGGCAGGTCGAACATGACGTTGGCCGTCACGGCTCCGAGCGCTCCACCTGCGACCTGGCCGGCAACCATCAGCGCGGCGTCGCGTGCCGCCAGGGCACCGAACGCGAGCTCCAGGATCGTCACCACCGGGTTGAATGCCGCGGACACCGGCTGCAGGGCGACGATCAGCGCCACGAGGGCGGCGCCTGTGACGAGCGAGTTCTCGAGAAGCTGCAGCCCGACATCGTGGGGCGACAGCCGGCTCGCGGCGATGCCGGAGCCGATGACCGCAGCCACGAGGAAGGCGGTGCCGACGAGCTCCGCGAACGCGCGCTGCCCGACGTTCGACCGGTCCGAGGATGCCGTCACCGGCAACCACAGGTGCTCGTCGCCGCAGTGGAGTCGCCGCAACACCCGTCCTTGGCGGACGCCGCGCAGCACGTCGCCTGGGCGGCGTGGCCGCAGCAGCTCGCGATGGCACCGGAGGGCTTCGTGGCGCGCACGATCGCGCCGTGCATTCCCGGTGCCGCCTCGTGAGTGAAGATCACCTGGGCATCGAGGAAGCCTGCGGCGGTCAGGCCGTCGAGGTATTCCTGGCGCGAGAGCGCCCCGGCGATGCACCCGACGTGGGACCCCCGCTCCGCACGCTGCGACGGCGACAGGTGATCCTCGGCGACGACGTCGGTGATCCCGATGCGCCCGCCGGGCGCGAGCACGCGGAACATCTCCGCCAGCACGGCGGGCTTGTCGGTCGACAGGTTGACGACGCAGTTCGAGATCACGACGTCGACGGCGCCATCGGTCATGGGCAGCACCTCGATGGTGCCCTTGCGGAACTCGACGTTCGTCGCCCCGGCTGCGCACGCGTTGGCCCGGGCGAGCGCCAGCATCTCGTCGGTCATGTCGACGCCGTAGGCGAATCCGGTCGGCCCGACCCGGCGCGCGGAGAGCAGGACGTCGATGCCGCCACCCGAGCCCAGGTCGAGCACCCGCTCACCGGGTCGCAGGTCGGCGACCGCCATGGGGTTGCCGCAGCCGAGGCTGGCGGCCACGGCGTCGGCGGGCAGCTCCGCCTGCTGCTCGGCGGTGTAGAGCGCCGATCCGAAGGCGGCATCGACCTCGATCGGCGTGGAACAACAGTCTGCGGCGGCCGTCGTGACGGCGGACGCGGCGGCGGCATAGCGCGCGCGTACGGCCTCGCGCACTTCGTTGTCGGCAGGCATGGGGTCACCCTTTCAGATCGACAGATCTCGATATCACGACTGTGGAGGTCGCATCGACGTATGTCAATACGAATGGCACACTGGGCGACATGACCCCAACTCCGGCTCCGGTGATGCGGCCCCGCCGGGCGGTGCAGGTGGCCCAGCTGGTGCCGGCTGTTCGCGACGACCTCGCCGCGTGCTGCAACCCGGTGACCGGCGGAGTGCTCGACGTCGCCGGTGCCGAACGCGTGGCCCGACTGTTCAAGGCGCTCGGCGACCCGACCCGGCTGCGGCTGCTGTCGCTGATCGCGGCCCATGACGGCGGGGAGGCCTGCGTGTGCGACCTGACGGCCCCTGTCGGTCTCGGCCAGCCCACCGTGTCGCACCACCTCAAGCAGCTCATGGACGCCGGTCTGCTCAGCCGTGAACAGCGCGGCAGGTGGGCCTACTACCGCGTGGAGCAGGCCGCACTCGATGACCTGGCAGGCACCTTGCGCGACCCGCGGTCTTCGCGGGGGGCGGCAGACTCGTCTCCGTGAAGCATCTCCTCGTCATCGGCATCGGCGCCGGAAACGTCGATCAGGTGACGATGCAGGCGGTCCGTGCGCTCAACCGGGTCGACGTCTTCTTCGTGCTGGACAAGGGCGAGGCCACGCAGGAGCTCGTGACGCTGCGGCAGGAGATCCTCGACCGCTATGTCACCGGCTCGGACTACCGCGTGGTCGAGGGCGCTGATCCAGAGCGCGACCGCACGACGACGGCCTACGCCGCAGCCGTCGAGGACTGGCGCCGCCGGCGAGCCGACGTCTGCGAGGTGATGGTGCGCGACGAGCTCACTGACGGACAGGTCGGAGCTTTCCTGGTGTGGGGTGACCCCTCGCTCTACGACAGCACCCTCGGCATCGTCGACGACCTGCTCGCGCGCGGTGTCGACCTCGCCCACGAGGTCGTGCCCGGGGTCAGCAGCATCAGCGCCCTCGTGGCGCGGCACCGGATCTCTCTCAACCGGGTCGGTGGCGCCGTCCAGGTGACGACGGGTCGGCGGCTGCGCGAGCACGGCTGGCCCGATGGCGTCGAGGACGTCGTGGTCATGCTCGACCCGCACTGCTCGTTCGCCGCGCTGCCCGCCGACATCGAGGTCTTCTGGGGCGCCTACCTCGGCATGCCCGACGAGCTGCTCCTGCGGGGTCGCATCGGCGACGTCGCCGACGAGATCGGCCGGGTGCGAGCAGCGGCGCGAGAACGCAAGGGATGGGTCATGGACACCTACCTCCTGCGTCGGCCACTTCGGTGATCCTGATCCTGGGCGGCACGCGCGAGGCACGCGACCTCGCCTGTGCGCTGCGCGACGTGTCCGGCGTGCGGGTCGTGACGTCCTTGGCGGGAAGGCTGCGCGAGCCGGTCCTGCCTGATGGTGAGGTGCGCATCGGCGGGTTCGGAGGAGCGGCGGGGCTTGCTGCGTTTCTGAAGGACAACGCCGTGAGCACCGTGGTCGACGCCACGCATCCCTTTGCGCGGCGGATGTCCGAGCATGCCGCAGCAGCTGCCGCCCGCACCGGCACGGTGCTCCTCCGACTGGCGCGGCCGGGATGGACCGAACGCGAGGGCGATCTCTGGCACCGCGTCCCCGACATGGTGGCGGCCGTCGCGCTGATGTGCACGCTGGGAGACCGGGTCTTCGCCACAACCGGAACGACCGATGTGCAACTCCTGAGTTCGACTACCGATATCGACATACTGCTCCGCTGTGTCGACGAGCCGGCCGGCCCGCGGGCGCCCCACATCAGGGTGTTGCTGGGCCGCGGCCCGTTCGACGTCGCCTCGGAGCGTGCCCTGCTCCTGCGCGAGCGCATCGACGTCCTGCTGACCAAGGACAGCGGCGGCTCGACGACCGGTGCGAAGCTCGAGGCGGCCCGTGACCTGTGTCTGCCGGTGGTCATGCTCGACCGCCCAGCGAGTCCTCTCGCGCCCGGGCTGCGCACTGTCGCGAGCGCCGAGGAGGTGCTTGACCTGCTCGGGTTCGCCGGGGTGACCAGCGCGTCGCGCCAGGCTTAGACTGCTCGGGCTACGACGGTCAGTGGAGGAAGCCGGTGCGATTCCGGCGCGGTCCCGCCACTGTCACCGGGGAGCGGACCCTCAGTTCGATGGTCACTGTCGTGCGAGCGATGGGAAGGCCGAGGGCGAGCACCGATCCGGGAGCCAGGACACTCCGGCCGTCGTTCTTGTCGCGACCGCGGGCGGGCAACCCGAGGGAAGGATCTGGCATGCCTCGATCGTCGAGGACGCAATGACCGCTCGTCCGTCCTATCCGTTCACGGCCGTCGTCGGCCTCGACGAGCTGCGCCTCGCCCTGCTGCTCAATGCGGTCTCCCCGGCGATCGGCGGGGTGCTGGTCCGGGGCGAGAAGGGCACGGCCAAGTCCACGGTCGTACGCGCTCTGGCTTCCCTGCTGCCGCCCGTCGCCGTCGTCGCCGGCTGCCGGTTCTCGTGCGACCCCGCCGCTCCCGACGAGTGCCCCGACGGCCCGCACGATCGCTCCGTCGCTGGCACCGCACGCGCGGCCGCGCTGGTGGAGCTGCCCGTAGGCGCCAGCGAGGACCGGGTGATGGGATCGCTCGACCTCGAGCGGGCGCTCGGTGAAGGCGTCAAGGCGTTCGAGCCCGGCCTGCTGGCCGCGGCCCATCGCGGCGTCCTCTATGTCGACGAGGTCAACCTGCTCCATGACCATCTGGTCGACCTGCTGCTCGACGCCGCGGCGATGGGTCAGGCGCACGTCGAGCGTGAAGGTGTGTCGGTCTCGCACGCCTCTCGCTTCCTGCTCGTGGGCACGATGAACCCCGAGGAGGGTGAGCTACGGCCGCAGCTGCTCGACCGTTTCGGGCTCACGGTCGAGGTGCGTGCGAGCCGCGAGCCGAGCGAGCGGGCCGAGGTCGTTCGCCGGCGCCTCGCCTACGAAGCCGACCCGACCCGCTTCGCCGCCCGCTGGGACGACGACGACGCCGCGCTTGCCACGCGCATCGCCGCGGCGCGCGACCGGCTTGCGGCAGTCGTGCTGCCCGATGCCGCGCTGCGCCAGATCACGTCCGTCTGCGCCGCCTTCGACGTCGACGGCATGCGCGCCGACCTCGTCACGGCGCGCACCGCGATCGCCCTCGCTGCCTGGCACTCTCGCGACGAGGTCACCGCGGACGACGTACGCCAGGCCGTCCTGCTCGCGCTGCCGCACCGCCGACGGCGCGACCCCTTCGACGCTCCGGGCCTCGACGAGCGCCAGCTCGACGACGCGATGGTGGCAGCGGCGTCGCAGCCCGAACCGTCGCCCGACCCCGACGACGAGGGTCCCGGGTCAGGCCGTGGCGTGGCCGACGGTTCCGATGTCGGGAGCTCCTCGCAGGACAACGAGCGCACGGACTCGTCTTCCGGTGCCGAGGGTGGCGAGGCGGGCGAGGCGCTGCAGGGCACCGGCGAGCCCTACCGCGTGCAGCGCCTGACCGTGCCGGGCACCGGCGACGGTGCCGCCGGCCGACGCTCAGTGGCTCGCACGGACGCGGGGCGCACCGTGAGGTCCCAGCTGCCCCACGGCCGCCCGACCTCGCTGCACCTCGCGGCCACCGTGCAGGCGGCCGCGCCGCACCAGCAGGCGCGGGGGCGTCACGGCGACGGCCGGCTGGTCTTCCGTCGGGACGACCTGCGCACGACGGTGCGCGAGGGGCGTGAGGCCAATCTGGTGGTGTTCTGCGTCGACGCCTCGGGCTCGATGGCGGCCCGCCAGCGCATGGTCGCCGTACGCACCGCGGTGCTGTCGCTGTTGATGGACGCCTACCAGCGACGCGACAAGGTCGCGCTCGTGACGTTCCGCGGCGCCGAGGGGACGCTGGTGCTGCCGCCCACGTCGTCGGTCGAAGCGGCCGCAGCCCGGTTGCAGGTGCTCCCGACCGGCGGGCGCACCCCGCTCGCGGCCGGGTTGCTGCGCGCCCGTGAGGTCCTGCGCATCGAGGCTGTGCGCGACCCGCGTCGCCGGCCCTTGCTCGTCGTCGTCACCGACGGCCGGCACACGAGCGGGCAGGACCCGCGCCGCGTCGCGACCGCGCTGTCCGCGCAGGGCGTCGCGAGCGTCGTCGTCGACTGCGAGAGCGGACGGGTGCGGCTCGGGCTCGCCGGCGTCCTCGCCCGGACGTTGGGTGCCCGCGAGCTGCGGCTCGACGACCTGTCGGCCGACGGGCTCAGCGCCGTCGTCCGTGACGCGAGGAGTGCAGCCTGATGCCCCAAGGTCAGCCGACAACGGTTCCTGACGACGGCCTCACGACGCGCGCTCGCCGCAACCGCCCGCTCATCGTCGTGCACACCGGTGAGATGAAGGGCAAGTCCACGGCGGCCTTCGGTCTCGCGCTGCGGGCGTGGAACCAAGGCTGGCCCGTCGGGGTTTTCCAGTTCGTCAAGAGCGCGAAGTGGAAGGTGGGTGAGGAGTCGGCACTGCGGGCACTGGGTCGCGTGCATGCCGAGACGGGCGAAGGTGCACCGGTCGCGTGGCACAAGATGGGCGAAGGTTGGTCGTGGATCCAGCGACCGGGCGCCGAGGCCGACCACGCCGCCGATGCCCGGGAGGGTTGGGCGCAGGTCAAGCGTGACCTCGCGGCCGAGACCCATCGCTTCTATGTCCTCGACGAGTTCACCTATCCCATGACGTGGGGTTGGGTGGACGTCGACGACGTCGTGCAGACCCTCCGGGAACGCCCCGGTCAGCAGCACGTCGTCATCACGGGCCGTGAGGCCGACCCGCGTCTGGTCGACGCGGCGGACCTCGTCGTGCAGATGACCAAGGTCAAGCACCCGATGGACGCCGGGCAGAAGGGTCAGCGGGGGATCGAGTGGTGAGCATCGCGCGTGTCGTGGTGGCCGCACCGGCCAGCGGTCACGGCAAGACCACCGTCGCCACCGGGCTGTTGGCCGCGTTCGCGGCTCGCGGCCTGGTGGTGTCTCCTCACAAGGTCGGCCCCGACTACATCGACCCCGGCTACCACGGCCTCGCTGCTGGGCGGCCCGGCCGCAACCTCGACCCCTACCTCTGCGGTGAGGACCTCATCGCACCGTTGTTCCTGCACGGTGCGCAGACGCCCACGACTGCAGACCTCGCCGTGGTCGAAGGTGTCATGGGGCTGTTCGACGGCGCCAGCGGACACGGCGAGCTGGCCTCGACGGCACAGGTGGCCAAGCTGCTGCGCGCCCCGGTGGTCCTGGTCGTCGATGTCACCGCGCAGGGCAGATCCGTGGCCGCACTGGTGCACGGGTTCGCCACCTTCGATCCGGCTATCCGCATCGGCGGAGTGATCCTCAACCGCGTGGGCTCGCCGCGCCACGAGACCATCGCGCGCGAAGCCCTCGAGGACGTCGGCGTGCCGGTGCTCGGTGCGCTGCGTCGTGACGACGCGGTCGCCACGCCGTCTCGCCACCTCGGACTCGTTCCGGCAGCCGAGCGCAGTGTCGAGTCCCTCGAGACCGTCAGGGCTCTGGGAGCTCTCGTCGCTGCCGCTGTGGACCTCGACGCCGTCCTGGACCTGGCTCGTTCGGCACCGACCCTCGACTGCGAACCATGGAATCCCGCTTCGGTCGTCGGGAACCCGGTGCCCAGCCGTCCGCGCATCGCGATAGCCGCGGGAGCGGCGTTCACGTTCTCCTACGCCGAGACGGCCGAGCTCCTCACCGCCGCCGGTGCCGAGGTCGTGCCGTTCGATCCGATGCGCGACGAGGCGCTTCCCGAAGCCACGGGGGCCGTCGTCATGGGTGGTGGTTTTCCCGAGGTGCATGCGTCGTCGCTGTCGGCGAATGCGAGCATGCGCAGGGCGGTCCTCGCACACTTCGCCGCCGGAGGTGCGATCGTTGCCGAGTGCGCAGGGCTTCTCTATCTAGCGCAGTCGCTCGACGGTGCGCCGATGTGCAGGGTGCTCGATGTCGAGGCACAGATGTCAACACGGTTGACGCTCGGTTATCGCGACGCCGTGGCCGCATCCGACAGCATCCTCGCGGTCGTCGGCGAGCGCATCCGCGGCCACGAGTTCCACCGCACCGTCGTCGCTCCGCGCGCCAGCGCCGTGCCGGCCTGGCACTGGGCAGGGGCCCCTGGCCCGGAGGGCTTCACGAGCCGACGGCTGCACGCCTCCTACCTGCACGTGCACTGGGCCGGCTTCCCTTCGATGGCGCATCGACTCGTCGCAGCAGCCGCCGCATGACGCATCGGCTGGTCGGTGTCGGCGTCGGCCCGGGCGATCCCGAGCTGCTGACCGTCAAAGCGGTTCGTGTCATGGGCGAGGCCGACCTCGTGCTCGTGCCTGTCATGGCGCAGGACATCCAGGGCCGGGCCGAGGCGACGGTGCGGGCCCATGTCGACGCCGAGCGGCTCCGACGCGTCGTCTTCGCCCTCGACGACCGAGGTGGCGCGACCGTCCGCAGGGAGTCGGCCTGGGATGCGGCGTCGGCCGCCGTCGCCGACGCGTTCCACGCGGGCGCGCAGACCGTGTGCTTCGCGACGATCGGAGACCCGAACGTCTATTCCACCTTCTCCTACCTCGCCGCCGGCGTACGCGCTCGGGTCGCCGACGTCGTCATCGAGACGATTCCCGGCGTCACCGCGATGCAGGACCTCGCCGCACGCAGCGGCACGAGCCTGTGCGAAGGAACCGAGAAACTCTCGCTCATCCCGTTGACTGCCGGCCTCGACCCGTTCCTCGCGGCACTGGAGGGCAACGACACCGTCGTCGCCTACAAGGGCGGGCGTCACCTGGCTGCCGTGGCCCAGGCACTTCGCGATGCCGGCCGGATCGACGGGGCTGTCTTCGGTGCGTCGCTCGGGCTGCCTGACGAGGACGTACGCCCGCTGAGCGAGTTCGCACCCGACGAATCAGCGCCCTATCTGTCCACTGTCATCGTTCCTGCACGTCGCGAACGCAGAGGAGGCCGGCTGTGACAGGCAAGGTGACGTTCGTCGGGGCCGGGCCCGGTGCTGCGGACCTTCTGACGATCCGGGCGGCCAAGGCCATCGCCGCCGCCGATGTCGTGATCTGGGCAGCGAGCCTCGTGCACGCCGACGTCCTGCAGCACGCGCGACCCGACGCGGAGATACTCGACTCGGCGCAGCTGTCGATGGAAGGCGTGCTGCCCGTCTATGTGCGGGCGGCAGAGCAGGGTCTGTGCGTCGCGCGCATCCACTCGGGCGACCCCTCGCTGTGGGGAGCGGTGCAGGAACAGCTCGACCGCTGCCGTGAGCTCGGGCTCGAAACCGAGATCGTGCCAGGCGTCAGCGCGTTCAGTGCCGTGGCCGCGATCATCCAGCGAGAGCTCACGATTCCAGAGGTCGCGCAGTCGGTGGTGCTGACCAGGCTCGGCGGTGGCAAGACTCCCATGCCTGCGGGTGAGGAAGTCCGTGAGTTCGCCCGCCACGGCACGACGATGGCGATCTTCCTGTCGGCGGCGAGGTCAGGTCAGCTCCGTGACGAGCTGCTCGAGGGCGGCTATGGCGAGGACACCCCCGTCGTCGTCGCCTACCAGGCGACCTGGCCCGATGAGCTCGTGGTGCACTGCACGGTCGGATCGATCGAGCAGACCGTCAAGGAGCACAAGCTGTGGAAGCACACACTCTTCCTCGTCGGACCGGCGCTGTCCTCGTCCGGCACGCGCTCCCATCTCTATCACCCGGGGCACTTCCACGGCTTCCGTCGCGCCGAGCGTGACGCCCGAAGAGAACTTCGTGCGTCACGGGCGCAGGGATCAAGCGCGACGTGATCGCGGTCATCGGCTACGACGGCTCGCCGCTCACGGCCGAGGCGGTTCAGGCGCTTGCCTCAGCGACGATGGTGCTCGGCGGCGAGAGACACCTGCGCGCCGTCGACGTGCCATCGCAGGCTCGTGCCGTGCTGATGGGCGACGTCGGTGCTGCTCTCGCCGAGCTCGATGCCCATGACGGTCCCGCTGTCGTCCTGGCGAGCGGCGACCCGGGCTTCTTCGGCATCGTGCGACTGCTGCGCGAGCGTCACGGCGCGCAGCTGCACGTCATGCCCGCGGTGTCCTCCGTCGCGATGGCGTGCGCTCGCGCGGGCCTCGACTGGGATGACGCAGTGGTCGTGTCGGCTCACGGGCGCGAGCTGCGGCGAGCGGTCAACGCCTGCCGCAGGTTCGCCAAGGTCGCCGTGCTGACCGCTCCGGGTGCAGGTCCACGGGAGCTTGCCGGCGAGCTGCTCGACGAGAGCCGGCATCGGCTCATCGTCGCCGAGCGTCTGGGCGAGCCCGACGAGCGCGTCACGCGTCTCTCCGCGCACGAGGCCGCGCAGCGCGATGACTGGCGCGATCCCTCGGTCGTCGTCGCGATCACCGACGCCGAGCAGTCGCCGGGGGGGCGCCGCACGATCGCCGGTGCACAGCTTCCCGCCGACTTCGCTCTTGCTGACACGGAGTTTCGTCACCGCGGCTCGATGATCACCAAGGCGGAGGTGCGCGCCTACGTCCTCGGCCGGTTGGCCGCGTCGCTCGGCGACCTCGTGTGGGATATCGGCGCCGGCAGTGGTTCTGTCGGCATCGAGTGCGCGCGACGCGGTGCTGCCGTCGTGCTCGTCGAACGGTCGTCCGAAGCCTGCATCGACATCGCCGCGAACTGCCACGCGCACGAGGTGCACGCGCGGATCGTGTGCGCCGACGCGGCGGCAACCATCCCTTCGCTTCCCAGGCCTGATGCGGTCTTCGTCGGTGGGGGTGGCGCCGACGTGGTGGAGGCGTGCCTGGCGCGGGGTCCTGACCGGCTCGTCGTGACGCTCGCCTCGATCGACCGCATTCCTGCTGTGCGAGACAAGCTCCGGGCAGCCGGCTATGACGTGGACGCAACGATGATCTCCGCGTCCCGACTGGTGCCGCTCCCCGACGGGACGCTGCGGCTGTCCGCCACCAACCCCGTCACCGTCATGTCCGGGGTGCGACGGTGATCGGCATCGTGACCGCCACCGCCGCCGGTCGGCGCGGTGCCGAGCGGCTGCTCGCGGCCTGGCCGTTCGACGTGCGCGTCTATGACGGCGCTGCCCGCGACACGCTGCCGCAGGCCTGGCGCGAGTGCGACGCCGTGGTGTCCTTCCTCGCGACGGGTGCGACGGTGCGACTGCTCGCGCCGCTGCTCGGCGACAAGCGATCCGATCCGGGTGTCGTCTGTGTCGACGAGGCGTGCCGTTTCGTCGTGTCGCTGCTGGGTGGTCATTCCGGGGGCGCCAACGCGCTCGCGCAACGCGTTGCTGCGGTGCTCGAGGCGCGGCCGGTCGTCACGACGGCGACCGACGCAACCGGTCTGCCGGGCATCGACGACCTCGGCTGGCACGTCGAGGGTGACGTCGCGGCAGTGACACGCGCGATGCTCGACGGCGATGTCGTGTGCCTCGTCACTGCTGCGACGTGGCCGCTGCCGGCTCTCGCTGTCACGGGCTCAGCGGTGGCGGGACCCGGCGCCCGGCAGTTGGTCGTCACTGACGAGGTCACGGACATTCCTCCCGGGACAGCGGTTCTGCGGCCTCCGTCGCTCGTGCTTGGGGTGGGGGCCAGCAGCGGGGTCTCGGCCGACGAGGTGCTCGCGCTGGTCGACGGGGCGCTGCATGACGCGGGGCTCTCGCCGAGCAGTGTCCGCGAGATGGCCACGATCGACGTCAAGGAGTTCGAGCCGGGCATCGTCGAGGCCGCCATGCGTCGCGGCTGGCCCGTCGTGGTGCACCCCGCCGAGAGACTGGCAGCCGTCGACGTGCCCAACCCGAGCGAGGTCGTACGCGCCGAGGTCGGCACGGCGAGCGTCGCCGAGGCGGCCGCGCTGATGGGAGGCGACGCGATGCTCGTCGTGCAGAAGCGCAAGTCCGCGATGGCGACAGTGGCGGTCGCCCGTCATCGTCCGCGTGGGCGGCTGGCGATCGTGGGTCTCGGCCCCGGTGCTCGCGATCTGTTGACGCCTCGGGCGGTCACTGAGCTGCGCCGCGCGTCCCACGTCGTCGGCCTCGACCAGTACGTCGACCAGGTGCGCGACCTGCTTCGGCCCGGCACCGTCATCCTCGCCTCTGCTCTCGGCGACGAGGAGGCGCGTGCTCGAAGCGCCGTCGAGCTGGCGCAGTCGGGCCGCGCGGTCGCCCTCATCGGGTCGGGTGACGCGGGGGTCTATGCCATGGCGAGCCCCGCCCTGCAGGTTGCGGACGACGACATCGACGTGGTCGGTGTCCCCGGGGTCACGGCTGCCCTGGCGGCCGCGTCACTTCTCGGAGCGCCGCTCGGCCATGACACCGCCTACATCAGCCTGTCGGATCTGCACACGCCATGGGAGGTCATCGAGCGACGTGTCACCGCTGCTGCCGAGGGTGACTTCGTCGTCGTCTTCTACAACCCGCGCAGTCGTGCGCGCAGCTGGCAGCTCGGCAAGGCGCTCGCGATCCTCAGTGCCAGCCGTCCTGCCGCGACGCCGGTCGGTGTCGTACGTCAGGCCAGCCGGGCTGAGGAACACGTCGTGGTCGCGCAGCTCGGAAACTTCGACGACGAGATCGTCGACATGTACAGCGTCGTCGTGGTCGGCAATGCGCAGTCGCGCAACGTTGCCGGGCGCATGGTCACACCGAGGGGTTATCGATGGTCATGACGCGTGCCGTGCACCCGATCGAGGAAGAGTCCTTCCGGATCCTGCGCTCGCGGCTCGACACCGCGTCGCTTCCTCCGTTGACACGCGCGGTCGTCGAGCGCGTGGTGCACGCGAGTGCGGATCTCGACTACTTCGGCGATCTCGTATGCGACGAGGAAACCCTGCACGACGCCGCTGCCGCTCTCGCGGCCGGAGCGCCCGTGGTGGCCGATGTCGCAATGGTCGCCGCCGGCATCACCACCCGTCAGGTTGTGTGCGGCCTGCGTTCGGCTGCCCCCCGCGACGGCGAGACGAGATCGGCCGCAGGCATGCGCGCCGCCTACGAGCAGGTCGGCGCGGGTGCGGTGTGGGTCGTCGGCTGCGCCCCGACCGCTCTGGACGCCCTGCTGCTGCTCGACGCACGGCCCGCACTGGTGGTGGGGATGCCTGTCGGATTCGTCGGTGCGGCCGAGTCGAAGGCCGCCCTGCGGGCGAGTCACCTGCCCGCGGTCAGCAACGTGTCGGAGAAGGGCGGCTCCGCCGTCGCGGCGGCTGCCGTCAACGCACTGATCTATGCGATGACCTCATGACTGCACCACTTCTCGTCGTCGGGCACGGCACCCGCAGTGCCGCCGGCGTCGAAGCTTTCACGGCTCTCGTACGCCGTGCGGCATCGCGGGCGGTCATGCGCGGTGTTCACGTCGAGGGTGGGTTCATCGAGCTCGCACCGCCGCCCGTCACCGACGCGGTCTCGAGGATCGTGGCGGCCGGGCACTCGCACGTGGTCGCCGTACCCCTGGTGCTCGTCGCCGCTGGACACGGCAAGGGCGACATCCCCGGGGCGATGATGCGCGAGCAGGTGCGCCATCCCGGCCTCACGTACGCCTACGGCCGACCGCTCGGGCCTCATCCGGTGCTGCAGGAGGTCCTGGCCCAGCGCGTCGACGCGGCGCGAGGGGACGTCCCGAGGAGCTCGTGCACGGTGGTTCTCGTCGGCAGAGGCTCCACCGACCCGGACGCCAATGCCGAGGTCGCCAAGGTGGCGCGCCTGCTGTTCGAGGGACGTGAGTTCGCTTCCGTCGAACAGGCATTCGTCTCGCTCGCGGTGCCCTCGGTGACTGAGGGTCTCGAACGGGCCCGGCTGCTCGGCGGGAGCCACATCGTGGTCGCGCCCTACTTCCTTTTTCCCGGTGTGCTTCCTGACCGCATCGACGAGCAGACGTCGGCGTACGCCGCCGAGCACCCGGAGCTCGACATCCGTGTCGCCGGGCTCATCGGCGACTGCGACGAGCTCGCGGACCTCGTGCTCGAGCGCTATGCCGAAGCGATCGCCGGTGACATACGTATGAACTGTGATACGTGCATCTATCGTCTGCCGATTGTCGGTTTCGAGAAGCGTGCGGGCGAGGTTCAGCGGCCGCACGACCATCCGGACGACTCGACGGTCCATCACCACGCGCAGCACACCGCGCATAGCCATGCCTAGCCAGTTCGACCTGCTTCACCACGGTGATGCCGAGATGGCGCCTGGCCTGGTCGACCTTGCGGTCAACGTCACGGACGAGCCCATGCCCGCATGGCTACGTGACGCGCTCCTCGCTTCGCTCACGAGTCTTCGGGACTATCCCGACGCCTCAGTCGCCACAGCGGCGGTCGCCCGTCGCCACGGCCGCTCACGGTCGGAGGTGCTCCTGACCTCGGGAGCGGCCGAGGCGTTCGTGCTGCTTGCCCGGGCGCTGCAGCCGAGCCGTGCCGTCATCGTGCACCCGCAGTTCACCGAGCCGGAACAGGCCCTGCGCGCAGCGGGCCATCGTGTCGACCGGGTCGTGCTGCACGAGCCGTTCACCCTGCGCGGGAGCGACGTGCCTGACGACGCCGATTTCGTGGTCGTGGGCAATCCGACCAACCCCACCTCGGTCCTGCACCCGGCGTCCGTGCTGCGCGAGCTGGCTCGCCCCGGCCGCACCCTGGTCGTGGACGAGGCGTTCATGGACGCCGTGCCCGGTGAGCGCGAGAGTCTCGCGGCAGCGCGTGACGTCGCGGGGCTCGTGGTCGTCCGCAGTCTCACGAAGACCTGGGCGCTGGCCGGGCTCCGCATCGGCTACGTCCTCGCCGCGACCGACCTGGTGGTGCGGCTGCGGGCGGCCCAGCCACTGTGGTCGGTCTCGACGCCCGCGCTCGCCGCCGCCGAGGTGTGCAGCTCACCTGCGGCGGTCGGGCAGGCCGGGGACCGGGCGCGCGACCTCGTCCGCCGTCGCGCGCACCTGCAGACTGCGCTCAGCTCTGTGCCGGGTCTTCACGTGGTGCCCGACGCGGCCGCGCCCTTCGTCCTGCTGCACGCCGCTGGCAGGGACGACCTGCGCGTAGGGCTTCGTCGGGCAGGTTTCGCGCTGCGGCGCGGCGACACCTTTCCCGGTCTCGGGAACAGCTGGCTCCGCATGGCAGTGCGACCTGCGGCCGTCGCCGACGCCGCCGTGACCGCTATGAGGCAGGTGCTTGCGGCGAGCCGACACTGACGTCAGCCGGCGCGTCACCCATGCGCGACAGCACGCTCTCGACGCGCGGGTCCGGTGCTCGCCGCGCCCGCAGGGCCGCGGTGAGCGAGGCGGTGGCCGCGCGTACGCCCGCTCGTGCAGGTGCGCCGTCGGTGACCGCCTCGCGGATGCGGCGTGCGACAACCGCCCAGGGGCGGCGCATCACCGCTGTGAGAACCGCACTGCGGACGATCGCCGTGGTCCGCTGCTCGTGGCCATGGCGCGACGCGGACGGATGATGGTGCGCCACGATGCCAGCTGCATAGACGAGCGACCGGCCGGCGGTGAGCAGGTCGTAGACGAGCCGCTCCTCCTCACCGGGGAAGAACACGATCTCGTCGAAGCCGCCTGCAGCGAGGAAGGCGCTCCTACGCACCACAGCGCCGCACGCGGCGAACCCCGTGACGAGCGGAAGCCCGCTCCCGGCGTGCAGGCCCAACGGGGCGCGTGCCATCTCGGCGCAGAGCGGATCACGTCGTTGCTCGTCGCCGACCAGGATCCGTGCGCAGACGATCGCGATGTCGTCGTGCGCGTCGAGGATCTCGACCGCAGCGTCCAGTGACCGTGGCGCCCACCAGGAGTCGTCATCGGCGAACGCGACGTAGGGCGTCGTCGCCGCTGTCGCTCCCACGTTGCGTGCAGGAGCACCGAGGTTTCTCGGGAGCGCGATGACGTGCACGTGCGGGAGGTGCGCGCGTACGGTGTCGGCACTGCCGTCGCTCGACCCGTTGTCGACGAGGAACACCGGCTCAGGGTGGCGGGGAAGTGTGGCCAGAAGCTCGGCACGACGGTTGCGCGAGGCGACGACGACTGACACGCGGGAGGGCGGTGTGGGTGCTGTGGACATCGACGTCTGACTGCCCGCACAGCGAGCGATCATGCATCGTGCTCGCCTGTGGAGGCGTGAAGCGGCATCCCACGGGGAACGTGATCGCCGTGATCATGAAGTTGTCTGCTGCGGTCTGCACCGCTGCCGCGCTCGCCACCGCCGGCTGTGCGAGCGTGGACTCCGAGACGTCTGCGGCGGCTGACGTCGCCCGGAAGTTCGTGTCGGCAGTCCAGGCCAGGAACGGCCTGGCCGCGTGCCGGCTGCTGTCACCGTCGGCCGAGGAGAGCCTCACGAGTGGCGGCACGCCGTGCGAGCAGGCCGTCCTCGAGGTCAAGACGTCGGGGCAGCCCGCGCGGACGCAGGTGTGGGGTGACGAGGCTCAGGTGCGGACGAACGGGGACGTGGTCTTCCTCATGCATCTCAAGGTCGGCTGGCGCATCCGCGCGGCCGGTTGCAGGCCGAAGCAGGATCGCCCATATTCGTGCGATATGCAGGCGTGATGAGGGCGGAGATGGTGACGCTGCTCGTGGGCCTGGCCCTGGGCTTCGGCTACATGTTCGCGATGGGCCTGATGCATCGATGAAGAACCGTCTGCGCGACAACGGACTGACCCTCGTTTTCGGTGTCCTCTTCCTCACCGTCCTGGTCGGTGAGGCCTTCGCCGGTGCTGCCGACGAGAGCAACCAGCGCCTCGCGGACGGGGCTCAAGCGGTCGGCATCCTGGACTACATCACTTCTGCGTCCTTCGCGGTCGACGTGGCCGAGAACTGGCAGTCGGAATATCTGCAGTTCTTCCTCTACATCTTCGCAACCGTGTGGTTCGTCCAACGGGGGTCGAGCGAGTCGAAGAAGGTGGACGACATAGGTCGACAGAGCGAGGAGGAGCAGAAGATCGGGATGTATGCCACGGCAGACTCCCCTCGATGGGCCAAGGCTCAAGGCTGGCGCACCCGGATCTACAGCCACTCGCTCAGTCTGGTGATGGCTGCCCTGTTCTTCCTCTCATGGGCGGCGCAGGCGGTCGCAGGTCACGCCTCCTACGACGAGCAGCTGATGTCGTCCCTGCGCGATCCCATCAGCTTGAGCGGATATGTGACGTCGGCCGACTTCTGGAACCGGTCTCTGCAGAACTGGCAGTCCGAGCTGCTCGCGGTCACCTCGATGGTCATCCTGTCGGTCTACCTGCGTGAGCGCGGGTCGCCTGAGTCGAAAGCTGTCGGTGACCCCCATCTGGCGACAGGTGGCGACGGCTGAGGGCACGTTGCGCGAGGACATCCGCAGATGCGTCGCCTAGCGCAAGAAAGATCCGCAATTGCGGTAGGTTGACCACCGTGGCGGTGTTTCGGATGGCAGAGGCTGCGAGGTTGCTCGGACTCAGCGACGACACGGTGCGCCGGTGGGCCGACTCCGGGCGCGTGGCAGCGACGACCGACGCGGGCGGACGTCGAGTGATCGCGGGGCTCGAACTGGCCCGCATCGCCGGTGAGCAGAGCGCCGAGATCCTCGATGCCGGCCCGATCGTTCGTGAGTCCTCGCGCAACCGGTTCACCGGGATCGTCACCAAGGTCACCAAGGACACGGTGATGGCTCAGGTCGAGATCCAGGCCGGGCCGTTCCGGGTGGTGTCGCTGATGAGCGCGGAAGCGGCGACCGAGCTCGGTCTCGAGCCGGGAGTGCTCGCGGTGGCAAGCGTGAAGTCCACCAACGTCGTGGTCGAAGTGCCGAGCCAGCCGTGACCTGCCCCTTCGCCCCGGAGGAGAAGTGGATGTCCGACAGTTTGCGCCGCCGCCTCGTGGCTGCGATCGTCCTCAGCGGGTTGGGCGTGGTCAGCGCTGCATGCGGGTCCTCCTCCACGGCGGCAGCGCCCGGTCGAACGACGGGCTCCGCAACCGTGGGAGCGTTGAACGGCACGATCACCGTCTACGCCGCAGCGTCCTTGACAAAGTCGTTCACCGAGCTCGGGAACAACTTCGAGGCAGCACACCCCGGGGTGACCGTGAAGTTCAACTTCGATGCGAGCTCGGCGCTGGCGCAGCAGATTATCGCCGGCGCGCCCGCCGACGTGTTTGCCTCCGCCAGCAAGAAGAACATGACCCAGGTGACGGACAAGGGCGACGCCGCATCGCCACAGATCTTCGCGAAGAACACCGCAGAGATCGCCGTGGCTCCCGCGGCCGCGGCCAAGGTCACGAACCTCGCTGACCTGGCCGAGGCGGGGGTCAAGGTCGCGACGTGTCAACCGCAGGTGCCGTGCGGCGCGTTGGCGCAGGCGGTGTTCGCCAATGCTCACCTCACGGTCCGGCCCGTCACCCAGGGCCTCGACGTCAAGAGCACCCTGGCCTATGTCACCAGCGGCGAAGCGGACGCTGCGCTCGTCTATGTCACGGACGTCCTCGCTGCCGGTGACAAGGTCGAGGGCGTGCCGATCCCAGCGGCTCAGAACTCCAGCACCTCTTATCCGATCGCGACGCTGAGAGCGAGCAGGAACGCGAGTCTGGCGCAAGCCTTCGAGGACTTCGTCCTGTCGGGCGCCGGAGCGAGCGCGTTGAGCGCGGCCGGGTTCCAGAAGCCGTAGCAGTCGATGCCACGACAGCCGCCACAGACATGAGGACCGGCGCTCGGCGGATCCGGCTCTCGACGCTGCTCCTGCCCCCAGCATCGGTGGCAGTCGTCTTTCTCGTCCTTCCACTCGCAGGACTTCTGGTGCGCGCGCCCTGGCGCGGCTTGTGGCCGCTGCTGACGGATCCCTCGGTGGGTGACGCACTGAGGCTCTCGCTGCTGTGCGCCTCGGCCGCGACCGCGCTGTCGCTGCTCTTCGGTGTCCCGCTCGCCTGGGTGCTGGCGCGCCTACGGTTTCCCGGGCGCAGGATGCTGCGCGTCCTCGTCCTGCTCCCGCTCGTGCTTCCCCCGGTGGTCGGAGGGGTCGGACTCCTCTATGCCCTCGGCCGGCGTGGCCTGCTCGGGTCAGCGCTTGGTTCGTTCGGGATCTCGCTGACGTTCACCACCGCGGCGGTCGTGCTGGCCGAGACCTTCGTGGCGATGCCGTTCCTCGTGGTCACCGTCGAGGGGGCTCTCGCCGCGTCCGACCTGCGCTATGAGGAAGCCGCCGCCACCTTGGGGGCCAGTGGTTGGATGACTTTCACCAGGGTCACGCTGCCGGGCATTGCCCCGTCGCTCGCGGCCGGCGCTGTGCTCTCGTTCGCCAGGGCGCTCGGAGAGTTCGGTGCGACGATCACCTTCGCCGGCAACCTACGGGGGACGACCCAGACGATGCCGCTTGCGGTCTACGTCGCACTCGAGAGCAACCCGCCTGCAGCTGTCGCGTTGGCCTTGGTGCTGCTCGTCGTGAGTGTCACGTTGCTGTTGGCTCTGCGCGAGCGCTGGTTGCGCCCGGGTGCCGCGCGATGAGCCTGTCCGCGCGCGTGAAGGTGGTGCGCGATCTGTTCACCCTCGATGTCGACATCACCGTCGCCGACGGCGAGATCGTCGCTGTTCTCGGCCCTAACGGCGCGGGCAAGACCACGCTGCTGCGCGCGCTCGCCGGGCTCACTGCACTCACCGCAGGCAAGGTCGAACTCGTCGACCGCATCCTGGAGGACCCGGCCCGCGCGCTTCGCCTGCCGCCTGAGGGCCGCGGCGTCGGCATGGTCTTCCAGGACTACCGGCTCTTTCCTCACCTGTCGGCACGGGACAACATTGCGTTCGGCCCGCGCAGCACCGGGATGTCGGCGCGGCAGGCTGGGTTGCAGGCCGATGATTGGCTCGATCGGCTGGGTCTCGCAGGGCTGGCAGAGCGTCGGCCGGCGCAGCTCTCCGGTGGGCAGGCCCAACGTGTCGCTCTGGCCCGGGCTCTGGTCACCGCCCCGTCGCTCCTGCTGCTCGATGAGCCACTCGCGGCCCTGGACGCCGCGACGCGAACCGATGTCCGCGCTGCGCTGCGCACGGTCCTCGACGACTTCGCCGGACCGGTGCTGCTCGTCACCCACGACCCTCTCGACGCCATGACGCTGGCAAGCCGGCTCGTCATCATCGAGGACGGACGGGTCGTGCAGGACGGGTCGGTCGCACTGGTGGCCGAGCGCCCGGCCACGACGTACGTTGCGCAGCTCGTCGGCCTGACCGTCTGGCACGGCACGGCGGTCGACGGGGTGCTCGACGTCGGCGATGGTGTGCAGCTCGTGACTGCCGACACCGAGCGGAACGGACCCACCATCGCCGTCATCCGCCCGAGTGCCGTGCTGGTCTCGGTGACAGCGCCCACGTCGTCGAGTGCACGCAACGTCTGGCCCCGGCGCGTGCAGGCTCTGCAGGCCCTCGGAGACCGCGTGCGGATCACCTTCAGCGGTGAACCCCCGCTGCACGCGGACATCACCGCCGCAGCCGCCGCGCAGCTGCGTCTCGCAGCGGCCGACGCGGTCTGGGCCAGCGTCAAGGCGACCGACATCATCACCTACCCTGATCCGCTGCGCTTCGCGGTTCCGCAGGACGCTCCTGACACGGCGTCCGCAGGACCCCTTTCGCCACCATGACATGACGATGCTCGGCGACCTGCTCACCAGGTTCGACACCCTGCCCTGGATGAAGCAGATCGCCGAGCATGTCACGTGCTCAGCGGGTCTAGAGCGCCGCAACCTCGGCCGTGCTCAGCGCCCGGTCGTAGACCCGGACGTCGTCGATCGCGCCGTTCCAGAAGTCGCCTTTCACCCCGGCGTACTTCGCGCGTCCGATCGACAGCGGGCCGGTGCTGACACCGTCCACCCCGCCGACGGTCGTCGCCACGAGGGCGCCGTCGAGATACAGCCTGAGCTCGTCGGTCGCCTGATCACGGACCCCGACGAGGTGGTACCAGTGGCCGAGCTCGGGAGTGATGTCGTACTTCGCCCTGACGTCACCGGGCAGGCTGAAGGCGAAGCCACCCTGGCCGTACTGCAGATAGAACGGGTTGGCCGTCTGCCGACCGTCCTGGCTCACGACCGTCGTCCAGCTGTCGCTCAAGGCGTCGAGCCGCGCCCACGCCGACACGGTGTAGTCCTTTGTCGTGTCCACCACCGGTGCGGCGGTCTCGGCGTAGGCACCGTCACCGCCGAAGTCGAGTGCGGTGCCCTTCTGCCCCGCGACCCACGCGGCATCGCCGTTGACCGTCAGGTTGCTCGACCCGCAGGTGTCGGCGGACGTCGTGCCGCTCCCTTCGTCGAGTGACCAGCAGCCGCTGCCGGGGTAGGCGATCGGCTTGCCGGCACTGGCGCCGGCCGCGATGACCTTCTTGTTGATCGCGAGGACCTGGGCGCCGTCGACCTTGAGGACCTTGCGGTCATAGGTCCACATGCCGTTGATCTCGTGCTCCAGGTCGGTCACCTGCGTGTAGACGGATCCGGACAGCTCGGCCGCAGCCTGCGCGAGGTAGAACGACTCGGTGTTGTCGACGTAGCGCTTGGTCAGGAGCTCCTTCGACTCGACGCCGCTGTAGATCGCGAGCGGTGCGCCGGGATACATGTGGCCCGGCGTGCGCAGGGTGAAGCCGCCGTGCTCGCCGTCCATGGCTGCCCGGGTCTCGTCCGGCATCGCCGGATCGGTGTTGTTGTAGTCGTGGTGGTCGATGATGTTGCCCTTGCCGGAGTCACCCTTGGAGTTGCAGCAGTTCACACCGCTGTGGGCGTTGACGACACGCGACGGGTCTCGTGCCATGACGTCCTCGGCGATCTGACCGGTGGTGACGCGGTCCCACTCGCCCCAACCTTCGTTGAAGACGATCCAGCCGATGATGGAGGGGTAGTTGTGCAGCTGGTCCATCATCTCGTGGCTCTGGTCGAGGAAGTCCTGCTTCGCCTCGGCAGTCTCGTGGTTGCCTGAGGGAAAGTCCTGCCACACCAGCAGGCCGATCTCGTCGGCATGGCTGTACCACCGCTCCGGCTCCACCTTGATGTGTTTGCGCACGGCGTTGAATCCCAGGTTCTTCTGCGCCTGCAGATCCCAGCGGAGCGCCTCGTCCGTCGGCGCTGTGTAGAGACCGTCGGGCCAGAAGCCCTGGTCCAGCATGGCGAGGGAGAAGATCGGTTTCCCGTTCAGCACGAGCTTCGGGTAGCCGCCGACCTTCTCGATGCCGACCGAGCGCATCGCGAAGTAGCTGTCGGCCTCGTCATGGTCGCTGCGGTCTCTCAGCGTGACCCGCAGAGTGTAGAGATAGGGGCTGTCCGGCGACCACAGGTGCATGTTCTTGATCGGAACAGCGAGCTCGACGTTGGGTCGGCCCCGGGCTTCGCCGATCTTCTTGCCGGAGCGGTCGCGTGCCGTGACGGTGACCCATGCGCCGGAGCGGGCCTGCGCCGACTTGACGGTGACCGCCAGTGTGGAGCTGTCGATGTGCGGTGTCGTCACGAGCTTGTCGATGGACACGGTGTTCATCGGTTCCAGCCACACGGTTTGCCAGATGCCCGATGTGGGTGTGTAGACGATGCCGCCCGGGTTGGGGCTCTGCTTGCCGACGGGCTGGTTGTTCCCGGTCGTGTCGGTCACCGCGACGATGATCTCCTGCGGCCCTGACTTCGTGAGCGCGTCGGTGATGTCGGCGCCGAACGCGGTGTAGCCGCCCTTGTGGGACGCGACCTTCGTGCCGTTCACGTAGACGGTCGCGATGTAGTCGACGGCGCCGAAGTTGAGTTTGACGCGCTGGCGGTCGGCCGTGCCGATCTTCCAGGCGCGCGGCACGGTGATGAGCTTGCGGTAGAACATGTGGTCTTCGTGGCGCTCGAGTCCCGAGAGCTGTGACTCGATGGGGAACGGCACGATCACCTTCTCGTCCAACCGCTTCCCGAACGTGGGCAGCTCGCCGTCCTTCGCGGCTGCGAACTCCCAGGGACCGTTGAGGTTGAGCCATTTCTCGCGCACCAGCTGCGGTCGCGGGTAGTCCGGCAGGGGGTGGTTCGGGTCCACGTCTGCGGCCCACGGAGTCTGCATGCGCTGCGTCGAGCTGTTGGTGGCGTTGCGGATGATGCTCGGAACCGGCTCGCCGCCCACGGCGAGGCCGCCTTCGCCGTCATAGGCGAAACGCACGCGCTGGGTAGCGAAGATCGGTTCGGCGAGCGTCACGATGACGACGGACCTGTCGCCAGGATCGAGCCCGACCGAACTGATCGGGTAGGGCGTCGTGTCGACGGTGATCTTGAGGTGCTGCGCGACGTCGCCCCACGAAGTGACGGGCTGGTCGAAGTCGGCCCTGACGGTTCGGCCGTCAGCGCCGACCGTGAGGTCGACGGGGTAGACCTCGAAGCCGGGAGGGGCCGTGAATGCCGACTCGGGGACGATCGACTTCTCGATACCGGGACCCGACCAGCGCAGGAACATGTTGGCACCGCCGACGTCCTGGAACATCTCGAGCCGGAAGATGTGCGGAACCCCGGCCTCCAGCTGGACGGCAGCCGACGTCTGCTCACTGTCCCAGTCTCCGACCCAGTGGTCGATGACCGGCTTGTCGTCGATGAACACGCGGAAGCCGTTGTCACCGATGGCGGCGAAGGTGTAGCTCCCCGTCGTGGGCGCGGTGATCTGACCTGTCCAGCGTGCGGTCGTGTGTTCGGGCTGTCCGGTGTAGTCCTTGAAGGGAGCCACCAGGTCTTGGAAGTCGATATTGGGGTCGAGCGTCGTCGCGCCGAGCGTGGCGAAGTCGCGGGCATCCGGCTGGGACATCGCGTAGTAGTCGCCCTTGAGGCCGTGCGTGGCTGACGTCGAGGTGGTGAAGGCGGACTGCGGCACGAGCTGCTTGTCCAGGCCGGGGGCGGACCAGCGCAGGAACAGGTTCGCTCCGCCGAAGTCCTGGAAGTATTCGAGCTTGAAGTCGTGGGCCACGCCCGACTCGAGCGTCACGGCCGCGGACGTCTGCTCCTGGTCCCAGTCGGCGACCCAGTGGTCGAGAACCATCGTGCCGTCGATCCAGAGGCGGAAGCCGTTGTCACCGATGGCCGAGAACGTGTAGTCGCCACTCGTGGGGGCGGTGAGCTGGCCTGTCCACCGGGCGCTCGTCCACTCCTGCTGGCCGACCGTCGCCTGGAAAACCGGGCGCAGGTCGGCGAAGTTCACCTGCGCCGAGACCTCGGTGCCTCCGGAGCGGCCGAAGTCGTGCGCACCGTCGGCGGTCTGGGTGAAGTACTCACCGAGCAGGCCGTGCACGAGGGGCGTCGGGGCGGGAGCAGCGGCCGCGACGCTCGATGCCGTCGGATAACCGAGGAGAGCGACGAACACTGCCACGAGCAGTGCCAGGGGGCGGAGCAACGGTCTCGGCATGATCATCCTGCTTCGTTGAGGGACGGTGAGGGCTGTGCGGTGCATTCACGCACATCTCGTGTCCAAAATCCAGCAGTTCGTGGTCGAATTCTGATCGGTTCAGCGAAGAACGGGCCACCGACGACCACGCGGGACAACACGAGTGATCATGAGGCGTCATCCGTCGCGTCGGCGACACCGGTCGCCTCGTGACTGCGGGACCTATTCGACGGCCTGCTCAGCGGCCGCGTACGCGAACTGCAGGAAGTCGGACCCGGCCACGGCGGCGAACACGGACGCGACCACCCGGGTCGGCCTCGGTGCCACGAGGATCCCGAGCGTGAGGGTCGTGGCGATCCACTGGCTGACGCAGAAGGGACAGGTGAGCAGCTCACCGACTGCGTGGCGTACGCCGTCGGGGTGGCGCACCTCCTCCGACAGCTCCGCCGGCCCGGAGACCCCGTTGTAGCGCGTGAACGGTGCCCGCAACGGTGAGGTCACCGCGCTCTTGGTCAACGTGCGGGCGATCTTGTGCGTCGCCACGGCCACCAGGGCGATGTCGGCGGCGCTCAGCCTGGCATTGCGTTTGCGCAGCGCGACGGCGGTAAGCGCGCCGATGCCCACCGTGCTGTAGGTCGACAGCAGAAGCGCGTAGCCGCCGAGGGGTCGGTCCTCGTTGCCGCGGTAGGCGTCTGCGCTGTCCTGGATCGCTTTCTTCACCGACGCGGCGGCTGTCTCGTCGCCGGACTCGGGGGTCACGACGTGCCCTTCGTCGCTGAACTCGCGGACCTCAGCACAGACCTGGCTTGCGCGACGGCGCCGACTCCGATGCCGACCAACGCACGGGGAATGGCCGGTGGAAGCAGCTCGATGGTGCGCGCCTTGGCGACGTCGTCGAAAACGCCGTGAGCACCCTGGTCGCTCGGCACGGGGAAGAAGAGGTTGTCGGGCTTGTCACGCGGCTCCGGCTCGTCCACCTGCTGGCCGTCATAGCCGGTGCGCCCGAGATAGCGGTCGAGCAACCCGGGCGCGAGCCTGTCACCGAGAATGGTGAGGGCCGTGATCGGTGCCACCCAGTATTCGCGCTGGCGTCCGTCGGCAGCGCGAAGAATTGCCTGCGCTGCCACCTCGGGCTGGTAGATCGGCTTCACCGGCTGGGCTTTGCGCGACATGTGGGAACGCGACCAACGGAACTGCGGCGTGTTCATGGCCGGCAGCTGCACCATCGTCATAGTGACCCCGCTCCTGTCGTGCAGCAGCTCGGCGCGCAGCGAGTCGCACAGTCCCTGGATCGCGTGCTTCGACGCACAATAGGCCGACTGCAACGGGATGCCGCGGTAGGCGAGCGCGCTGCCGACCTGCACGATGCGGCCCTTGTCGCGCGTCTTCATGCGACGCAGCGCAGCTCGGGTGCCGTTGGCCACGCCGAGGAAGGTCACGCTGATGACACGGTCGAACTCCTCCGGCTCGACCGCGTCGAACGGCGCGAACACCGTCGTCATCGCGTTGTTGACCCAGACGTCGATCGGGCCGAGCTCGTCCTCGACGAGCTGCGCCGTTGACTCGACATCATGGGCATCGCTGACGTCGCACTCGACGGCCATCGCGCGTACGCCCCGGCTGCGCAGGTCGGCGACGGTGGCTTCGCGCCCCTCTCTGCCGCGGGCGAGGACGGCGACGTCGTCACCGCGTTCGGCGAAGGCGCGCGCGGTCGCGCGGCCCACCCCGCCGGTGCCTCCCGTGACGACGACGACGCGCGGTGTGGCAACTTCTGACATGGCGGGGGTCTACCCCCAGGCAGACGGGGCATGCCCGAAAGCACCGAGAACGACGCTGGACAACGCAGGGAGAAGTCAATGGGCGAGGTCGTCGACGCTGTCGTCATCGGAGCGGGGCACAACGGCCTGGTGGCAGCCAACGCGCTCGCCGACGCCGGCTGGGACGTCCTCGTGCTGGAGGCGCAACCGCATGCCGGCGGCGCCGTGCGCAGTGCGGAGGTGTGCGCGCCGGGCTTCGTCACCGACCTTTTCAGCTCGTTCTATCCGCTGACGGCTGCGTCCCCGATCATCGCAGGGCTCTCGCTCGAGGACCACGGCCTGCGGTGGCGCCACTCGCCTGTGGTGTTGGCCCACCCACTGCCGGACGGCCGGTGCGCGGTCCTGTCGCGCGACATCGACGAGACGGCCGCGAGCCTCGACGAGTTCGCGCCCGGCGACGGCGACGAGTGGCGGCGGATGGCCGAGCAGTGGCAAGCGCTCCGCACATCTGTCCTGCAGTCGCTCTTCACGCCACTGCCGCCCGTGCGCGGCGGTGCCAGCATGCTGCGTGCCCTGGGGCCGGTCGAGGCGCTGCGGTTTGCGCGGTTCGCGCTGACGCCCGTACGCCGCTTCGCACAGGAGAACTTCACCGGTGAGGGCGCCGGCCTGCTGCTCGCCGGGAACGCCTTGCACAGCGACCTGTTCCCGGAGGGACCGGCGAGTGCGGTGTTCGGCTGGTTGCTCTGCATGCTCGGGCAGGACGTCGGCTTCCCCGTTCCGGAAGGCGGTTCAGGCAAGCTGATCGACGCCCTGGTCGACCGACTGCAGGTGCGTGCCGGCGCCGTGCGCTTGTCGTCACCGGTCGAGAAGGTGCTGATCCGCGGGGGGCGCGCCGTCGGCGTACGCATCGCTGGGGGAGAGGAGGTGATGGCCCGCCATGCGGTGCTCGCCGATGTCACAGCGCCGCAGCTCTATCGCGACCTCGTCGGGCTCGAGCACATTCCCGCGCGCATGCGCGACGACCTCGACCGGTTCGACTGGGACGAGCCCACGGTCAAGGTGAACTGGGCCCTGTCGGCGCCGGTCTCCTGGACGGCGTCGGCGGCCAAGCGTGCCGGGACCGTGCACGTCGGAGTCGACATGGATGGGCTGACCGACTACGCCGCAGACCTGCGCACCGGGCGTGTGCCGCAGCAGCCGTTCGTGCTGTTCGGGCAGACCACCACGGCCGACGCGACCCGGTCACCAGCCGGGACGGAGTCGGCGTGGGCCTACACGCACCTGCCGCGGCGTCACCCGCTCGACCGCGAGACCGTCGACCGTCACGTCGAGCTCATCGAGGAGCGCATCGAGACCTATGCACCCGGCTTCAGGGATCTCGTCATCGGTCGATTCGTGCAGCGTCCGCAGGACATGGAGGACGCCGACAGCAACCTGCACACGGGAGCGATCAACGGCGGGACGTCTGCGCTGCACCAGCAGCTGGTGTTCCGTCCGACGCCCGGGCTGGGGCGCCCGGAGACGCCGATCGAGGGGCTCTATCTGTCGGGGTCGTCGGCACACCCGGGCGGCGGGGTGCACGGTGCGCCGGGCTGGAACGCGGCCAGAGCGGCGCTGGCGCGCCGCCGGGTGATCGGGCGGATCGGTACGTCCGCGGCCCTGGCCCTCACACGTCGGATCGCGCGGGGCTGAGCCGCTCTCAGGCCGGCTTCTCGCGGTTGACGGCGATCAGCTCGAGCCGGAACAGCGACTCACGGTTGCGCGGCAGCAGGACGGCGTCGCGCACCGGCTTGGGAATCAGCTTTCCCGGACCCGCGACGACATCCTCGCTCATGATGACGCGTGTGCCGCCGGCCTGGGCCTCGAGGATGACCTGGACGTGGGCTTCCCCGGCAGGCCAGCCTCGCGCCTTCAGCAGCAGGCGCGACGCGCCGTCGGACTCGAGCACGGTCGTGGTGTCGTTGAGCAGGAGCGGCCACACGCCCGCGCTGTGGTGGATGCTCGAGCCCACGGCCGGCCACGCGGACTCGACGTCGCGGATGCGCGAGGCGCCGACCACCCAGTTGGCGTAGGACCAGCCGTCGGCGAGAACCCGCCACACGGCGTCGACGGGTGCGGGCACGGTGCGCTCGACAGTCAGCATGACGTGGCCCCTACCCCGCGACGGGTCGGCTCAGACCGTGCCGTAGAGCCGGTCCCCGGCGTCGCCGAGACCTGGGGTGATGTAGCCGGACTCGTCGAGGCGTGCATCGACTGCGGCAGTCACCACGGTCACGGCCGCCCCGGCGCCGACGGCGCCGACTGCGCCCGCGAGCCGGGCAAGGCCCTCCGGGGCGGCGAGCAGCACGATGCAGGTGACGGCGTCGGCACCGCGGGCGAGGAGCAGCGACACGGCGTTGGCAAGCGTTCCTCCCGTGGCGAGCATCGGGTCGAGCACATAGCACTGGCGCCCGGACAGCTCGGTGGGCAGGCGCGTCGCATAGGTCGTCGCCTGCAGGCTGCTCTCGTCGCGCACCATACCGAGGAACCCGACCTCGGCCGTGGGTAGCAGACGGGTCATCCCGTCGAGCATGCCGAGACCCGCTCGCAGGATCGGCACGACGAGCGGTTTGGGTGCTGCGAGGCGTACGCCCATGGCTGTCGCGAGGGGCGTCTGCACCGACTGGGGGGCGACGCGTACGTCACGGGTCGCTTCGTAGGCGAGCAGCGTGACCAGCTCGTCGGTGAGCCGCCGGAATGTGGGCGAGTCGGTGGTCCGGTCGCGCAGTGCGGTGAGCTTGTGGGCGACGAGGGGGTGGTCCGCCACCAGCGTGTGCATGCTGCGAACGCTAACGGGGTAGCCGGTGGCCATGGGCGGGGACGTTGCGGACGCGGAGTCCACGGGTGAACGGCTGCAGCGTCGTGCGCGACTGCTGCGCGAACGCCAAGAGGCCCGCGAGCTCCGCGAGCGCCTTCACCCCAGGCGTACGCATCTGGCCCGGGTGCGCTGGATGGCCAGGCTCGGGACCTTCCGCCGAACGTAGAGGCGTGTCACGATGCTACCCGGACCGCACGGTCTGCACGCACGAGTGAACGGAGGGTGACCATGGCGGCGATCCTCTCCGACGAGCCCTCCGACACGGACGACTCCACCGATTTCGCTGTCGCGGCCTACCGCGACGACGGCGTCTGGCAGGTGGCGTCACTGCCCCGACGGGCCGGTGAGGACCTCTGCGCTCTGCTCGCGACACTGCGTCAGCTCCCAGGGGACGTCGGGTCCATCGCGATGGTCAGCGTGCACGACGACTTCTTCGTCGCCGCCCGCATGGTGGGGGCCGATGCCCGACTCGTGCTCTCCGACGCGAGCGCGGCGCTCGAGTGGCAGCTGGCGCGTGAGGTGCTCGACAGTCTCGACGCCGTCGACGGAGCCGCGCAGGACGGGTCGACGCGCGCCGAGCCGGCAGGTGACCTCGACCTTTTCGCGGACCTGGGTCTCGGTGCCGGCGAGTTGGAAGATCTCTGCGACGATCTGGATCTGTATCCCGATGAGGCGTGCGGCGAGATCGCTGCACGGCTCGGCTTCGGGCCGCAGTTCGATCACATGCTCGACCACGTCCACGACACGGCCCTGCGCTGAGTCGCTGCTCCCGTTGGCCCGTCGTCGCCAGTTCTGGAGGTTCGGTGCCGTATTTCACCGCCGGTCTTGTCCGCTCGGGGTCTTCGTGGCTGCCGCGCGATGTCGATGTGGATGCCTATGCCGACCTGCACGCCCTGACCGACGGGCTGCGGATGCTCTCGCCCGAGGACGAGTCGGTCCTGCTGCTCATCGAGCACGAGGACGAGTGGTTCGCGCTCGTGCGTGTCGACGGCGACGAGGACCCGCGCGTGTTCCTCTCCGACGGTGCGGCTGCCGCGGCGTCGCCTTATGCGGCGATACTCGGCTATGAGGACGAGGAGCTCGCGGAGGGCCCGGTCGGGGAGGCAGACGTGCTCGACGACGCCGGCCTGAGCCCGCAGCAGCTGCTCGACCTGTGCGGCGAGGACGCCATCCCGACCGGTGACGCCGTGGGCGTGCTCGCCGAGGCGGTGGGGTTCGCCGAGGTCGTCGACGCGATGCGGTGACCGGCGCGTACGACCTCTGGATGGGGCTCGCGCTCGAGCAGGCGCGGTTGTGCGACGGAAGCGGTGACGTGCCCGTGGGTGCGGTCGTCGTCGATGCCGACGGCGCGGTGATCGGAGTCGGACGCAACGAGCGCGAGGCCACCGGGGACCCGACCGCGCATGCCGAGATCCTCGCGCTGCGACGCGCGGCCGCCTCGCGGGGGCAGTGGCGGCTGGAAGGGTGCACGCTCGTCGTGACGCTGGAGCCGTGCCCGATGTGCGCGGGAGCCGTCGTGGCGTCGCGGGTGTCGCGGCTGGTGCAGGGCGCATGGAACGAGGAGCTGGGGGCCGTCGGCTCGCAGTGGGACCTCGTGCGCGACCGGCGGCTCAACTGGCGGCCCGAGGTGGTCAGCGGCGTACGCGCGGGGGAGAGCTCGGCGCTGCTTCACCAGTTCTTCGGTGCTCAGCGGCTCCGGTAGGCTCTGCGGCGGTGGCGTGTCCGAGCGGCCTAAGGAGCACGCCTCGAAAGCGTGTGAGGTGGCAACACCTCCGTGGGTTCAAATCCCACCGCCACCGCTCTGGGTACGCCGACGAAAGTCAGTGTGTCTTTCCGACGAAAGTCGGCCGAAGACGAAGGGCCCCCGCCTTGTGGCGGAGGCCCTTCGTCTTTCGTGTGTTCGCGGCGGGTTTTCGGGCGCTGTCAGGGGTTTCTGAGGCTTATTCAGCCCGGTGATATTCGTTCATAGTTCGGCGCGCCTAACTAAAT
>CAXSDR010000007.1:0-43982 GCA_964236445.1 uncultured Motilibacteraceae bacterium
ACGGCGGCTACCAGGTCGGCAACTTCCCGCCGCTGTGGACCGAGTGGAACGGCAAATACCGCGACACGATCCGCGACTTCTGGCGCGGAGAGCCATCGACGCTCGGCGAGTTCGCGTCGCGGCTCACCGGGTCGAGCGACCTCTATCAGGGAGACGGACGACGTCCCATCGCGTCGATCAACTTCGTGACGGCCCACGACGGCTTCACGTTGAACGACCTCGTCTCCTACAACGACAAGCACAACGAGGCCAACGGTGAAGGCGGCGCCGACGGCGAGAGCCACAACCGTTCGTGGAACTGTGGCGTCGAGGGACCGACAGACGATGCCGAGGTCGTGGCGCTTCGCGAGCAGCAGAAGCGCAACTTCATGGCGACGCTGCTGCTGTCGCAGGGTGTGCCGATGATGCTGCACGGCGATGAGATGAGCCGCACGCAGAACGGCAACAACAACGCCTACTGCCAGGACAACGAGGTGGCGTGGGTCGACTGGGACGCCGCCCGATCCGAGTGGTCCCTGCTCGAGTTCACCGCGCGCGTGATGCGCTTGCGCGCAACCCACCCGGTCTTCCGGCGTCGGCGCTTCTTCGGTGGTCACGTCATCGACAACGGCAGCGGCGAAGTCCCTGACATCGCGTGGCTCAACCCGGCCGGCGCACCGATGACGGGCGACGACTGGGGCGACTCGCGGTCCAAGGCGGTCGGGGTGTTCCTCAACGGTGAGGCGATCACAGAGCCGGACGAGCGCGGCCAGCCGGTCAAGGACACGTCGTTCCTGCTGCTGTTCAACGCCGACTACAAGGACCTCGCCTTCGTCGTGCCCGACAGCCGCTACGGCGCGGCCTGGGACATCGAGCTCGACACCGCGGCGCCCCTCGTCGAGGACCGTCCCCCGGTCAAGGCAGGCGGCGAGATCCTCGTCGAAGCACGCTCGCTGCTGGTGCTCCGCCGTGCGCACTGAGGACGACCGCGTGAGTGAGACGCTCCCGGCGCCACACGTCGCCGATCCGGGGCGCCCGGTGCCGACGTCGACCTACCGCGTGCAGCTGCGGCCGGAGTGGGGGTTCGCCGAGCTTGCGGAACAGGCGGACTACCTCGCCGACCTCGGCATCTCCCACGCCTATCTCTCGCCCGTACTCCAAGCCGTGCCCGGCTCGCAGCACGGCTATGACGTCATCGACCACAGCCAACTCAACGAGGAGCTCGGCGGCGCCGAGGAGTTCGCCCGGTTGCGCGACGCGCTCGGGGCCGCCGACCTCGGGGTCGTCGTCGACGTCGTGCCCAACCACATGTCCGTCCCGACGCCGGAGACGCTCAACGGGGCCCTCTGGTCGGTGCTGCGCGACGGTCCGCTCTCGCGCTACGCCGACTGGTTCGACGTGGACTGGTCCGTGGAGTCCCACGCGCTGCTCATGCCCGTCCTGGGCATGCGCATCGGCGAGGTGCTCGATGCCGGCGAGCTCGAGCTCGACACGAGCGGCAGCGAAGCCGTCCTGCGCTACTACGACCACGTGTTTCCCGTGCGCCCCGGCACCGAGTCGCTGCCGTTGACCGAGCTGGTCGACCGGCAGTGGTACCGCCTTGCGCACTGGCGGGTCGCCGACGAGGAGCTGAACTACCGCCGCTTCTTCGACATCGACACCCTTGCGGGGCTCCGCGTCGAGGACGAGGCCGTCTTCGCCGAGACCCACGCGATGCTGCTGGCACTGCTGCGCGAGGGCGGCATCGACGGCCTGCGCATCGACCATCCCGACGGGCTGGCCGACCCCCGGGGCTATCTGCGCCGACTCCACACCGCGAGCGGGGGTGCCTGGGTGGTCGTGGAGAAGATCCTCGAGGGCACCGAGGCGCTGCCAGCCGACTGGCCGTGCGCCGGGACGACGGGCTACGACGCGCTGCTGCGTCTCGGTGGCGTCTTCATCGACCCGGCGGGTGAGGCGCCGCTCTCCGCGCTGCACTCGCAGATCACCGCGATGCCCGACGACTTCGATGCCGTCGTCTGGCAGTCCAAGCGCTGGGTCGTCGAGCACGGTCTCTACGCCGAGGTGGCGCGCCTTGTCGAGGTCGCAGCCACGGTCTGCGCCGACGACGTACGTCTGCGCGACCACACCCGGCGAGGGTTGCGGGAAGCGATCGTCGAGTTGCTCGTGGCTTTTCCGGTCTATCGCGCCTATGTGGTGCCGGGTGAGGAGCCGTCCGAAGATGCGCTGCGGGTGATCGAGGCGGCCACCGAGGCGGCGCGCAGCCAGCTCCCGGAGGAGCGCTACGCCACCCTTGACCTGGTTCGCGACCTGACACTCGGTCGGCACGGGCGTAGCCGTCGGCGCGACGAGTTCGTCGTGCGCTGGCAGCAGACCTGTGGCCCCGTGATGGCCAAGGGTGTGGAGGACACCGCTTTCTACCGTTGGCAGCGCCTCATCTCCCTCAACGAGGTCGGCGGCGACCCCGCCCACTTCGGGGTCAGCGTCTCGGAGTTCCACGAATGGTTCGGCGAGCAGCAGCGGAGCTGGCCGCTGGCCATGACGGCGCTCTCCACGCACGACACCAAGCGCTCCGAGGACGTCCGCGCGCGCCTCGCTGTGATCAGCGAGCTGTCGCGCGAGTGGGCCGACCTCATCGCAGCCCTGCGCGCCGCCGCGATGCACCACCGGTCGGGCGACGGCTGGCCCGACCCGGCCACCGAATACCTCATGTGGCAGGTCATCGTCGGTGCCTGGCCCATCAGTGCCGACCGGCTGACCGCCTATCTCAAGAAGGCGACACGTGAAGCCAAGCTGCACACCACGTGGACAGAACCCGTCGAGTCCTATGACACAGCCGTACGCCAGTTCGCCGAAGCTGCCATTGCTGATTCGCAGATCACGAAACTGATTTCGGTCTTTGTGCAACGTCTGTCACCGTACGCCCGGGTAGGCGTGCTCTCGCAAAAGCTGTTGCAGCTCACGGTTCCGGGCGTCCCGGACGTCTATCAGGGAACCGAGCTCGAAGACCTGTCTCTCGTCGATCCTGACAACAGACGTCACGTCGACTTCGGCGCGCGACGGGCAGCGCTCGCATCCCTCGATGCGGGCGAGGCACCGACGACGCTGGACGAGGAGAAGCTGCTCGTGGTCTCACGAGCCCTCCGCCTGCGCCGAACCCATCCACAGGCGTTCGGCGCTGACGCGACCTACGAGCCACTGCGCTCGACGTCGGAGAACGCCGTGGCCTTCTCCCGTTCGGGTCGTGTGGTGACGATCGCCACCAGGCTCGCCGTGGCCCTCGAGCGCTCGGGCGGCTGGGCTGACGCCGTGGTGGAGCTGCCCGAAGGCAACTGGACCGACGTGCTCCGCGGGGCCTCCTACGACGGCGGGTGGGTCCAGCTGGCCGACCTGCTCGGCGACCTGCCCGTCGCCCTTCTCGAGCGCGCCTGACCCGAGGACCTCCGGTCGTCAAGACGGCCGTTGCGCCGGTCGATGGACACCGGGTGAGGAGATGCCCGGCATGCAACGCCGTCGCGCCCGAGGCGGCGGCCTGGTGCGGCCTGTGCCACGCGACACTGCTGGGCAGCGAGCTGCTCGAGGCACCTCCCGACGCGCCGCCGGGCTGGCGGCCGCCTGCCTGGGCCGGCACGGCCCAACCAGGGCAGCGGTGGTCGCGTACGCGCTCCTCAGCCGTGACGTTCGGCCTGCGCGGCAGACTGATCGCGACGGTTCTGATGGTGCTGCCGTTGTGGTGGTTCTACAAGACGGCTATGGTCGGCGGGCTCGCCGGCCTGCTGATCTGGACCTTCGTCATCCTGCCGTGGGCGCTGCGCGACATCTGGCGACGCGCGAGAGTCACCTGACCAGGAGTGGCCGCAGCCGTGCGAGGGCAAGACCTGACCCATGATCTTCGTCTGGCTTCGCCGCCTCCTGCTGACCTGGGCCATCCCTCGCATCATTCGCGCCATCCGGGCCCGATCGCGCCGTGGCGCCGCTCGCCACTAGCGGGGTCGGCGCAGCCGTCTAGCTTTCGAGCACCCGCTCGCGCTCGGCCGCGAGGTCGAAGTCAGGTGCGGGCCACTGCGGGTTCATGGCCTCGAGCTCCTCGACAAGCAGCGAGGTCACCGCGAGGTTTCTGTACCACTTGCGGTCAGCGGGCACGAGATGCCAGGGCGCGTCCGCGGTGCCGCAGCGGCTCAGTGCGTCCTCGTAGGCGCTCTGATACTCAGGCCAGTAGGCACGCTCGTCGACATCTCCCGGCTTGTACTTCCAATACTTCGTGTCGTCGTCGAGCCGAGCGAGCAGACGTTTGCGCGACTCCTCGGGCGAGATGTGAAGATAGACCTTGACGACACGAGTGCCGGCCTCGACCAGCTTCTCCTCCCAGCGGTTGATGCGGGAGTAGCGCGCCGACCACGTCCTGCGCGCGTCCAGCTCATGGACCCGCACGACGAGGACGTCCTCGTAGTAGGAGCGGTCGAAGACCTGGATGTAGCCCGGTCTGGGCAGCTTGCGGTCGAACCGCCAGAGGAAGCCGTGCGCCTTCTCCTCCTCGGTCGGCACGCCGAACGCCGCCATGGTCACGCCCTGCGGGTCGACCTGGCCCAGCACGTGCTTCGCCGTGCCGCCTTTTCCCGACGTGTCCATGCCCTGCAGCACCAGCAACAGGCTCCTCGTCCCGCCAGCGCGACCCTCGGCCCACAAGCGCTCCTGCAGGTCGGCCAGCCGCTCGGCGAGGGCAGCCTGCATCGCCTCGGCCGCCTCGCGTCCCCTGTCGAACCCCGGCGTCGCCCGAGAGTCGTGCTTGCTGAGGTCGACGGCCACGCCGGGCTTCAGACGCAACAGGTCGGTGATGCGCTCGGTGTCTCTGCTCTTCTTGGCCATGCCGGGCAGCATCGCACGCCCCGCACGCTTATCGCGGCATATCAGTGGGAGGCTCGACCGCGTGACGACCTTCTCTGTCTGGGCCCCCTCTGCCACCTCTGTCGCCGTCGACCTCACCGGTTCCCGACATGATCTCGCGCGCGTCTCAGCCGGCTGGTGGTCGGTCGACGTCGACGGCGCCGACCACGGGACCGACTACGCGTACGTCGTCGACGGGGGCAGTCCGACGCCCGACCCGCGGTCGGTGCGCCAACCACACGGGGTGCACGGCGCCAGCCGGGTCTATGACCACGCGCGCTATGCGTGGTCCGACGGCGCGTGGTCGGGTCGTCAGCTCGCCGGTTCCGTCAGCTACGAGCTGCACATCGGCACGTTCACCGAAGAGGGCACGTTCGACGGGGCGATCGCGCGGCTCGACGATCTGGTGGAGCTCGGCGTCGACCTTGTCGAGGTGATGCCCGTCGCGTCGTTTCCGGGGCGCAACGGCTGGGGCTACGACGGTGTGCACCTCTATGCCGCGCACGAGCCCTATGGCGGCCCCGACGGGCTGAAGCGGTTCGTCGACGCGGCGCACGCGCGCGGTCTCGGTGTCGTGCTCGACGTGGTCTACAACCATCTCGGTCCGAGCGGCAACTACCTTGCCGTGTTCGGCCCTTATTTCACCCAGACGCACCAGACCCCGTGGGGTGCCGCGGTGAATCTCGACAACGTCGGCTCCGACGAGGTGCGCCGCTGGATCATCGACAACGCGGTGATGTGGCTGCGTGACTTCCACATCGACGGGCTGCGCCTCGACGCCGTGCACGCGCTGGTCGACGAGCGCGCGACCCACCTGCTCGCGGAGCTCTCCGACGAGGTCGATGCGCTGTCAGCGGCACTGCGTCGTCCGCTCTCGCTGATCGCCGAGAGCGACCGCAACGACAGCGGCTTCGTCACGTCTCGCGAAGCCGGCGGATACGGCCTGCACGCGCAGTGGGACGACGACGTGCACCATGCGCTGCACACGATGCTGACGGGTGAGTCCCAGGGCTACTACGAGGACTTCGCGGCCGATCCCTACGACGCTCTCGCGCGTACGCTGACGGGCGCCTTCTTCCATGCCGGCACATGGTCCTCGTTCCGCGGGCGCACCCACGGCAAGCCGGTGGACACGGCGATGACCCCCGCCTCCCGGTTCGTCGCCTACACCCAGACGCACGACCAGGTGGGCAACCGGGCCACGGGCGACCGCCTGTCGGCGACCCTCTCCCCCGGCAGGCTGCGCGTGGCCGCGGCGGTGGTGCTCACGTCGGCATTCACACCCATGCTGTTCATGGGTGAGGAGTGGGGCGCCTCGACGCCGTGGCAGTACTTCACCGACCACGAGGACCCCGCTCTCGCCGACGCCGTGCGCCAGGGGCGGCGCGCCGAGTTCGCAGGTCACGGCTGGGCTGCCGAGGACGTCCCCGACCCGCAGGACCCGGCGACGCGCGACCGCTCCGTGCTGCGCTGGGAGGAGCGAGAGCAGGAGCCGCACGCCTCGCTGCTGGCGTTCTATCGGGCGCTACTCGCGTTGCGGCGTACGCACCACGAGCTCACCGACCCGCACCTCGACCGGGTCGCCGTCATGTTCGACACCGACGAGGGTTCCCGGCTCTTCGTGATCGCCCGGGGCTCGCTGCGGGTGGTCGTCAACACGTCGGCACAGGACCGCGCCGTCACTCTCGACGCGCCCGGCACGCTGCTGCTGGGCAGCGAGGAGTCCGTCGCCGTCGAGGCCGGCACCGTGCGCCTGCCTGCCGACTCCGTCGCGATCGTGCAGCTCGTCCTCCCGCTCCACCACCGTCCATGATCATGAGCAGGTCCGTTGCCGTACCGGCAACGGACCTGCTCATGATCATGGGGCGGGGCGCGGGGGGGCGGGGCGCGTGAGGGCGACGAGCCGACTGATGGCGCGCAGATATTTCTTGCGGTAGCCGCCGCCGAGGAGCTCGCCCGGGAACAGCCGGTCGAACGGCATCCCGCTCGACGCGACGGTGACCTCGCGGTCGTAGAGCCGGTCGGCGAACGCAACGAGCCGGAGCGCGACGTTCTGGTCCGAGACGGCGTGCACGCCGCGCAGGCAGGCGAGCTGCACGCCGTCCAGCATGGCGCCGTACCTGCTGGGGTGGACGCGTTCGAGATGGGCGAGCAGGTCGTCGAAGTCGTCGAGCGTTGCGGCGGGCGAAGAGGCGGCGCGCTGCGCCAGCGCGTCGTCGCGCAGCGGCTCCGGCGCAGGCGGCAAGCCGCGGTGGCGGTAGTCCTCGCCGTCCACTCGCAGCACCTCGAAACGGTCGGCGAGGCCCTGGATCTCGCGCAGGAAGTCGTCGGCGGCGAAGCGGCCCTCCCCCAGGGCGCCGGGCAGCGTGTTGCTGGTCGCCGCCACCCGCACCCCCGACTCCGCCAGCCTGGTCAGCAGGCTCGAGACGAGCACTGTGTCACCGGGGTCGTCGAGCTCGAACTCGTCGATGCACAGCAGGCGCGAACTCCTCAGCGCGTCGACGGTGCCGGCGAAGCCGAGGGCTCCCACGAGGCTCGTCATCTGCACGAAGGTGGCGAACGCCTTGGGCGCGGGTGCCGCGTGCCACAGCGAGGCGAGCAGGTGGGTCTTGCCGACACCGAAGCCGCCGTCGAGGTAGACCCCGGTGCGCAGCTCCGCGGCCGGCGGTGTCCGGCTGAACAGCCGCCGCCGCGCAGGCGCTGCGAAGGCGCGCGTCTCGTAGGCGTGCAGAGCCGCGACCGCCTGCGCCTGGCTGGGCTGCTGCGGGTCGGGCACGTAGGTCTGGAAGCGGGCGCCCGCGAAGCGCGGTGGCACGACGAGATCCGCGACGAGGCGCTCGCGAGCCACGGGGGGATCTCGGTCGACGAGCCGGTCTGGCACGACGCCGAAGCCTACGGGCTGCGAGGATCACTGCCGTGCGCCGCCTGCTGCCCCTGCCCCAGGTCGACGGTCTCGACATCGACGGCCTGTTCGCGGCCTACGCCTACCCCGTCGCGCGCCCCTGGGTGCGCGCCAACATGGTCGCGTCACTCGACGGCGGGGCGACCGCCGACGGTCTCAGCGCCGGGCTCAGCTCGCCGGGCGACCGGCGTACGTTCCGGGTCCTGCGCTCGCTCGCCGACGTCATCCTGGCGGGTGCCGGCACCGTGGTCGCCGAGGGCTACCGCGCGGTGCAGCCCAGCGAGACGTACGCCGAGCGCCGCCTCGCCGCCGGGATGACCGCCACCCCCCCGATCGCGGTCGTCACCCGCCGCCTGGCGCTCGACCTGTCAGGACCGCTGTTCGGCGGCCCGGAGCGCACGCTCGTGCTGACCGTGGACGCCGTGGGCCGGGAGCGGCTGTCGGCGGCGCGCGAGGTCGCCGACGTCGTGGTCTGCGGCGACACCGACGTCGACATCGACCTCGCGCTGCGCGCACTCGCGGCTCGGGGGATGCTGCGGGTGCTGTGCGAGGGCGGGCCGACGCTGCTCGGCCAGGTCGCGGCGGCCGGCCGGCTCGACGAGCTGTGCCTCAGCGTCACGCCGATGCTGTCTGGCGGCACTGCCGGACGGATCGTGACGACCCCGACGATCATCCCGCCGCAGCAGCTGGCCCTGGCGCACCTCCTCGAGGACGACGGCACGCTGCTGCAGCGCTGGGTGAGCCAGCCGGCCGGCTAGCCCTACGGTTGCGCGATCCCCCACCTTCGACGCAGCGGACGGCACGCGCCTCGCCTATCGCGTGTCGGCGATGGGAACCGGCCTTGGCGGGCTGGGCTCGTCCTCGTCCTCCTCGTCCTGCGCGGCACCGGGAACTCGGGCGTGCTCGCTGATGCGGCGGGTTATCGGGGTCGAGCGGCTCGTGGGCGACGTGCAGACGCTCGAGCCGTTCCTGCGCTGATCGACCAGGTTGCTAGGCCACCGCGTCTGCGTCCGGCTGTGCGCGAGCGACCGACCGGGCGGCGAGCACGAGCGGGACCTGCAGCGGCAGCCGTGCCAGCACCACCGCCCGGTAGACCGTGCCGGCGTCGGCGTCGCGGCACGCCTCCCACGCCATCCAGAGGTTCGCGGGAAAGACCACGACGAGCAGCATGGCCGAGGCGTACGCCGTCCGCCTGCGCGCCGTCGTGCTCGGCAGGAGCAGGCCCACGGCACAGGCGAGCTCGCCGACTCCGCTGGCATAGACCCAGGGCAGGGCCGGCCCCAGGAACGGAGGGACGATCGAGGCGAAGCCGTCAGGCCGCACGAAGTGGGCGACACTGCTGATGCTGAAAAGCCCCGCAAGGGGAAGGCGCCAGCGGTCGGTTCCCTGCTTGCTCACGCCATGATGGAACCATGCACCTGCCGGTCATGCCTCCTGTGAAGCCGATGCTCGCCAAGTCCGTGCCTGCGGTGCCGCACGGGGACTATCTTTACGAACCCAAGTGGGACGGCTTTCGCTGCGTCGTCTTCCGCGACGGCGACGAGGTCGAGCTCGGCTCGCGCAACGAGCGGCCGCTGACGCGGTATTTCCCCGAGGTGGTGGCGGCTGTGCTCGAGCACCTTCCGTCGCGTTGCGTCGTCGACGGTGAGATCGTCGTCGCCCGCACCGGCGACGGCGGCGACCATCTCGACTTCGAGGCGCTGCTACAACGCATCCATCCGGCCGCGTCGCGGGTCGACAAGCTCTCGGTCGAGACGCCCGGTGCCTTCGTCGCCTTCGATATGCTGGCGATCGAGGACGAGGACCTGACGTCGCTGCCGTTCGCGCAGCGGCGGAGCCGCCTCGTCGCCGAGCTCGCAGGGGTGTCCGCACCCGTCTATGTGACGTCGTCGACAGACGACGTCGAGATCGCTGAATCGTGGTTCAGGGAATTCGAAGGCGCTGGTCTCGACGGCGTCGTCGCCAAACCCAGGTCCGTGACCTATCAGCAGGACGCGCGCGCCATGCTGAAGATCAAGCACGTACGCACGGCCGACTGCGTCGTCGCGGGCTATCGCTGGCACAAGTCCGGCCCTGTGGTCGGCTCGCTGCTGCTGGGTCTCTATGACGCGGGGGGCCAGCTGCAGCACATCGGTGTCGCGGCCTCGTTCCCGATGAAGCGGCGCGCCGAGCTCGTGCAGGAGCTCGCGCCCTACGCGATGGCGGATCTCTCCGACCACCCGTGGGGCACGTGGGCGCAGGCACAGGCCCATGAAGCAGACCGCCTGCCGGGCGCGACGTCGCGGTGGAACGCCGGCAAGGACCTCTCGTGGGTGCCGCTACGACCGGAGCTCGTGTGCGAGGTCGGCTATGACCACATGGAGGGCACCCGGCTGCGCCACACCGCGCAGTTCAAGAGCTGGCGCCCTGACCGCGACCCCGCCAGCTGCACCTACGACCAGCTCGAGGTGCCTGCCGGCTACGACCTGAGCGCGGTGCTCAACGGCGGCTGAGCTCACACCGCGAGCAGCTGCTCGCACACGTCGAGGAGCCGCTGACGCAGCGCGCTGCCCCGCGCCGCGAACTCGCGCTGGCGGCTGACGTAGGCGACCTTTCCCTCGGGCGTCTCGATCTCGACGGCGGTCTCGCCATAGGCCGAGATGTCATAGGGCGACGCCTGCATGTCGAGCACTCGCACATCCTTCGCCAGCTCGAAGCAGTCGAGCGCGAGGTCGCCCGGCACGGCAGGACCCAGCTTGGTCGCCCACTTGTGGCAGTCCATCGTGGCGTGCAGACAGCCGGGCTGCTCCAGGTCCGGCTGGCTCTGCCTCGTCGGTCGCAGCAGGTTGCGTCCTTCGGCGGCGGGGGTGAAGAACCGGAAGGCGTCGAAGTGGGCGCACCGGATCTGGTGGGCCTCGACGACAGCGTCGGTGCCGGCCTGCCCGAGCCGCAGCGGCATCGGGTGTCGGTGCTGGCTCGTGCGATAGGCCATCGCCCACTCGTGCAGGCCGAAGCAGCCGAGGAACGGCTGACGCGACGCGGTTGCTGTCAGCAGCTCGTGGATGAAGCGGATGTTGTCCTCACGGTCGGTCCGCATGGCACACGTGTCGATCGACACGGAGCCGTCGGGCGCCGTGGCATACCACTTCCACGTCGCGTGGGGAGTCGGCTCAGGACCCGCCAGCAGCCGGATGCCGACGCCCGGATGCCAGCGACGCAGCCGCGCCGCACGTGTGCCGTAGTAGTCGTAGAGGAAGTCCTCGATCGGGTGCGCCTCCCCGGCCGCTCGTCGGGCCAGCGCTCCGCCCACAAGCGCATCGGCCCGCGAGGCATGGGCCGAGGCTGCCTTGCTCCATCCAGCGGGCGACAGCGTCGTCATCCCGCAGGTTCTTCGTGAGAGGTCCTAGCCTGAGCTTCTTCCGATGCGGCGACCTTGGGCTTGCGCGCCTTGCTCGGCTGCACGCGCTTCGGCTCGCCCTCCATCTTGGGGAAGTTCGGCGGATAGGGCGCGTCCTCGAGCCCCCGCTCCCCCGCATCGCGTGCCGCCCACTCGAGCAGCGGCTCGATGCCCACGCTCACGTCGTCGATGCCCGCGTGCACGTCACCGAGCTCGGCGAACCGGGTCGGCACCGTGGCGATCGTGAAGGCTGTCGGGTCGATGTGCGCCAGCTCGGCCCAGGTGAGAGGTGTCGACACGCGACCGTCGGGGCTCGCGCGTACGGAATAGGCGGAGCGGATGGTGCGGTCGCGGGCGTTCTGGTTGTAGTCGAGGAAGATCTGCTCGCCGCGCTCCTCCTTCCACCACTTGGTGGTGATGAGCTCGGGCGCGCGTCGCTCGCACTCGCGGGAGAACGCGAGGGCGGCCCGGCGTACGTCGGTGAAGCCCCACAGCGGGGAGATGCGGACGTAGATGTGCAGACCGCGGTTGCCGCTCGTCTTCGGCCAGCCGACCCAGCCCAGCTCGTCGAGCACCGGTCGCACGACGTCGAGCGCCACCCGCCGCGCCTCCTCGAACCCGGTGCCCGGCTGCGGGTCGAGGTCGATGCGCAGCTCGTCGGGCCGTTCGGTGTCGGCGCGCCGGGAGTGCCACGGGTGGAACTCGATCGTCGACATCTGGATCATGAAAATTACGTCGGCCAGTTTGGTGACACACAGCTCGTCGGCGTGCCGGCCGCTCGGGAACGTGACCCTTACGGTCTCAATCCAATCCGGGCGCGAAGTAGGCGCGCGCTTCTGATAGATCTTCTCGCCGCCCGCGCCGTCGGGGAACCGTTGCAGCATGCAGGGCCGCTCGCGCAGCGCCCGCACGATGCCGTCGCCGACGGCGATGTAGTAGTTGACGAGGTCGAGCTTCGTCTCGCCGCGCTCGGCAAAATAGACGCGGTCGGGATTGGTGACCTTGACGGCCAGGCCGTCCACGTCGAGCTCGGTGAAGGGAGACGCCACGGCGCCGACGCTAGCTCAGGCCGTGGGCCTGCTGTGAGCGGCGCGGCTCAGGAAGACGCTGGGGACAAGTCCGAGCACGCCGATCGCGGCCGCGATCTCGAGCACCGTCGAGATCGCCTGCCCCGACGCCGCAGGACCCGGCCGTTCGACCCCGGCGAAGTAGACGGACCCCAGGATCGTCACACCCACCACCTGAGCGAGCTGGATCACCGTCGAGAGCAGTCCGCTGGCATCGGCGGCTCGCTGGACCGGCACGTGGACGAGCGACTGCGCGAGCACCGGGCTGAACGCCGCACCCATGCCTACGCCGGTCACCGCCAGCGTCGCCAGCACGACGGCTCCGACGTCGCGGCCCTCGCGCAGCTCGAACGCGAGCGCGAGATAGCCCGAGGAGGACAGGGCAAATCCCGCAGGTGCGAGGAAGCGCTGCCAGGAGACACGCAGCCGGCGCCAGCTGTAGCCGACGGCACCGAATGTCGCGGCCGCAGGCGCGAACGTCAGTCCCGCGGCAAGCGGTCCGTGTCCTAGGCCGACCTGCAGATGCAGGGCGACGGCGAAGAGGAACCCGCCGTACGCCACCATGCCGGAGGCCTCGGCAACCAGCGCGCTGCGCAGACCACGCGAGCGCAGGACCGTCGTCTGCAGCAGCGGGTCGCCCCCTCGCTGCGTGACCCGGCGCTCGATGAGGACGAACCCCGCCAGCACGAGCACGCCGAGGACGAGGCTTGCCCACGTCCACGCCGGCCAGCCCTCCTCGCGCCCCAGCACGAGGGGCAGGACGACGAGCAGGACACCTGAGGTCGCGGCCAGCAGACCCGGCACGTCGACGCGGCGCCGTCCCGTGACCTCGGACTCCGGCACGAGGCGCGGCGCGAGCACGGCGACCGCGATGCCGACGGGCACGTTGACGAGGAACACCGGACGCCAGCCGGAGCCGAAGAGGTCGGCCTGCACCAGGACTCCACCGAGCACCTGGCCGGTCACGGCCCCCAGTGCCAGCGTCGCGCCGTAGATGCCCACAGCGCGTGCCCGCTGTGCGCCGGCGAAGCGATGCTGGATGACGCTGAGGATCTGGGGCACCATGGCCGCCGCGCCCGCCCCCTGCACAAAACGTGCGGCGATCAGCAGACCGGCGGTGGGGGCCAGACCACAGGCGAGTGACGCGGCGACGAACAACCACATCCCGAGGACGAACACGCGGCGACTGCCGACGATGTCACCGAGCCGGGCGCCGGTGACGAGCAGCATCGCGTAGGCGATGGTGTAGCCGGCGACGACGAGCTCGAGGCCGGCCGCCGACGGGTGCAGCTCGGCACGGATCGTGGGCATGGCGACGTTGACGATCGTGGCGTCGACCATCGACATGAACTGACCGGTGACGAGAACGGCCAGCATCGCCCAGGGGAAAGTCGCCTCGCCGACCGCGGCTGGCGAGGGCCCGATGGTGTCGCCGCGCAGGACGCGCGGCTGGTCGGTCGTGTCCGAAGAGGTCATGCGACCACCCTGGCGGCAGACCGCTCCTGTTAGCGAGAGCCCGCTCATCCTGGTATCACCAGCACCCGTCACGGCGGAAGTAAGCTTTCGCGAGGCTGGCGGATCGTCGCCGCCCTGCGCGACGATGGCGGGCATGACTGCCGAACAGGTCGATGCACCAGACGTCGTCCTGCCCATGTCGCGCCAGGCACAGGGGAACCGCCGCAGCGAGCTGGCGTCGTTCCTGCGGTCACGGCGTGCCCGCCTGCTGCCGCAGGACGTCGGGCTTCCCCCGGGGCTGCGACGGCGTACGCCGGGTCTGCGTCGCGAAGAGGTCGCTCAGCTCGCCGGCGTGGGTGTCACCTGGTACACCTGGCTCGAGCAGGGTCGCCCCATCCAGGCGAGCGTTCAGGTGCTCGACGCCGTCGCACGCACCCTGGGGCTCGACCGCACCGAGCGCGAGCATCTCTATCGGCTTGCAGGAGTGCCCTCTGTCGCCATGGGCGAGAGCGAACCGGACGTGCCGCAGGCCGTACGCCTGATCCTCGACCAGCTCGACCCGTTGCCTGCGACATTGGTGAACGCCCGCTTCGACATGCTGGCCTGGAACGCCGCGCACGACTCGCTGTTCCACCGCTGGCACACGGTGCCGTGCGCGCACCGCAACATGCTCTGGTGCTGCTTCACCGAGCCTGCGGTGCGCGAACGATTCCCGAACTTCGACGACGAGTCCCGACTCATGGTCGCCACGCTGCGAGCGGCATTCGCCCAGCATCTGGGCGATCCCGGCTGGACCGACTTCGTCCGCACCCTCAACGAGGCGAGCCCGGAGTTCGCGCGGCTCTGGGCACAGCACGACGTGTCGCGCACCAGCACGCGGACCAAGCATTTTGTCCACCCCGTCGTCGGCGACCTGCGCTTCTCGACGACCAGCCTCACGCTCGGCGACCATCCCGGCGCCCGCGTCATCGTCTACACGCCCGAGGACGAGGCCACCCGCCGGCTGCTCACCAGCCTGAGTGCGGACGCCTGAGCAGGCTCCCCACGACACCGTCGCCGGCTGCACGGCGGTGCCAGGGACGGCAGGTTTGCGCCCGAGCGAATACCGACCTCAAGCCTGATGCGCCGGAATTGCCGGCCGCCGCGGCGTATGCTGCGACTCAGCGAAAGCATGTTGTGTTGCCCAGGACCCCGGCAGCCCATCGATTCCGTCGATGTGCATCAGAGGTCGTATGCCATGCCACTGGGACCAGTCGCCCGTCGGACCTACGAGTCGACGCACGGACTACCTCCGTTCGAGCGTTCCATGCCGGCCAGCGAGGACGACGACGACGTCGAGATCTCGATCCGCCGGACCAGAGGCGAGCTGGTCAGCGCACTCGACGACCTGGCCAGGCTCGCCTGGCACGGCGTGCCGGGCTGCGACGGGGCCAGCTTGAGCCTCATGGCGATAGGCGAGGCCACCACGCTTGCGGCGACGCACGACAGCGTTCGCGACCTCGACACGGTGCAGTACGACGCCGGGCAGGGCCCGTGCATCTCCGCGATGCGTGAGGGTCGCATCTTCACGGTCACCGACTACGCGACCGAGACGCGCTGGCCGACGGTGGACCCGGCCTTTCGTGAGGCGGGCGTCCGCAGCTCGCTGTCGCTGCCGCTGACCGATGACGGCGTGACTCTCGGCGGGCTCAACATGTATTCCGACAAGCCCTCGGCGTTCACCGAACAGTCTTCCCAGGCAGCCGCAACCTTCGCGCGGCAGGCGGTGATGCTGCTGGGCTATCTCCAGCAGCTGCACACCGAGCGCGCTGCGCACGCACGCGAGCACGCGATCGCCGCGACGCTGCAACGATCGCTGCTCTCGACGTTGCCGCAGATCGCGGGACTGTGCAGCGCCGCGCGATATCTGGTCAGCAGCGAGCACGCCAAGATCGGCGGCGACTGGTATGACCTCTTCGCGATTCCCGACGGCTCCTACGGGGTCGCCATCGGTGACGTCATGGGTCACGACGTCGGTGCTGCCGCGGCGATGGGCCAGCTCCGCAGTGTGCTGCGGTCCTACGCCTACGAAGGCGTGGCGCCGCCGGTGGTGCTCGACCGGCTCGACACGCTCGTGCAGGGCTTCGACATGGCCGAGCTCGCGACCTGCTTCTACGGGCAGCTCGAGCTCCACGCCGACGGCGCGACCCTGCGCTACTCCAACGCCGGGCACCTTCCCCCGCTGGTGCGCAGGCCCGACGGCTGGGTCGACCTCCTCGATGCGGGCGCCTCGACCCTGATCGGGGTGCAGCCCACGAACAACCCCGACCGCACCGAGGGAGTGGTGACCCTGGACCCCGGTGCCATGCTCGTGCTCTACACCGACGGCCTCATCGAGACCCGCACCAGCGACATCGACGACAGGATCGACAGCCTGCGCGGCTTTGTCGCCGGCCTTCGGGTCGGGCTCACCGCCGAGCAGGTGTGCGACGCGCTGGTCACGACGTTCGGCACCACGCCGCAGGATGACGACATCGCCGTGCTCGTCGTCATCATCGAGGGCCCGGGTTCGCCCGCGGAACACGACTGTCCCCTGCTCCTGGAGGTTCTCTCATGACGTCCGACAGCAACACCCTCACCACCCGCACCGCCCCCACAGGCATCGTCGTCGGCATCGACGGTTCCGACTCGTCCAAGGAGGCATTGCGCTGGGCGGCCTTCCAGGCGACCGCTCTCGGGTGTGACCTGGTGGCCGTCTGGGCGTGGCAGTCCGCATCGGCAGTCGCCGGCCCCGGTGCCGGCTGGGTCGCCTTCCCGTCGGACTGGAACCCCGAGCAGGACGCCCTGAAGGCGCTGACCGCGACCGTCGACGAGGTCCTCGGAGCGTCGCGCCCCGTCGGCATCACAACGCTCGCCGTCGAGGGCCCGGTGGCGCGGGCACTGATCGAGATCAGCAAGGAGGCGCGCATGCTCGTGCTGGGCAGCCGCGGTCACGGGGGCTTCGCCGGCCTGCTGCTCGGTTCGGTGAGCACGGCGTGCGCCGAGCACGCGACGTGCCCGGTGCTGGTGGTGCACGGGGAAAAGGCACCGAAGAGCAACTGACACAGCGCGTCAGGCGCGCCTGTCGAGCCGGCGACCGGGGATGCAGCGCGTACGGTCGGAGCATGGCAGAACGCGCGTACGAAGTAGCCAAGTCCGACGAGGAATGGAAAGCGCAGCTGACCCCGCAGGAGTACGCCGTCCTGCGCGGAGCCGGCACCGAGCGTGCGCACACCGGGGAGTACGTCGACACGAGGACCGAGGGTGTCTATCGCTGCCGGGCCTGCGGCAACGAGCTGTTCCGCAGCGACACGAAGTTCGAGTCGCACTGCGGGTGGCCGTCGTTCTACGACCCCGCCGACAGCGACGCCGTGGAGCTCATCGAGGACCGCACGCTGGGCATGAAGCGCGTCGAGGTCCGCTGCGCGCGCTGCGGGTCACATCTGGGCCACGTGTTCGAGGGCGAGGGCTATCCGACGCCCACCGACCAGCGCTACTGCATCAACTCGATCTCGGTGAAGCTCGAGCCGGTCGACTGAGGGCGGCACACCAGGTGGGGCCTCACGCGGTCCAGCTCGCCGGTGACCTGCCTCGGACCGCCGGCGTCCTGCCGGCCTGCAACCGCGACGATGCCTCGGCCAGCAGCGACCCCACCTGCGCCATCGACTCGGGCGGCATCGTGAAGGGCAGCCGCAGGAAGCGGTCAGCCGTGCCGTCGACCGTGAACCGCGGGCCGGGCACGACCCGCAGGCCGAGATCGAGCGCGTGCGCCGCGAGTCGGGTGGCGCCGGTGGTGGGCAGCTCGACCCACAGGACCATGCCGGCCGACGGCGACGCACAGCGCCATCCCGGCAGCTCGCGCGAGATCACGTCCAGGAGCGCGTCGCGCGAGCGGCGCAGCTGCGTGCGACGCTCACCCAGGACGTCGGCCGCGCGGGCGAGCAGCTCGGCCGCGACCAGCTGGTCGAGCACCGGGCTCGCCAGGTCATGGCTCGCCCGGGCGTTCGCGAGCCGGGCGAGCAGGTCGGGCGAGGCGCGGATCCACCCGATCCGCAGGCCCGCCCAGAACGCCTTGCTCATGGAGCCGAGCGTCACGACGGACCCGTCGATCGCGGCCATCGGCACCGGGGCGGCGCCGTCGAGCACGAGGTCGGCAAAGGTCTCGTCGACCACCACCGCCGAGCCGCTCAGGTGCGCCAGGATGCGCTCGCGCTGAGCGGTGGTCGCGAGCAGGCCGGTCGGGTTCTGGCCGTCGGGGGTGAGGTGCACGAGCGGCGCGGTCTGTGACCCGGCCTCCCAGCCGGCGGCACCGACCGGCAGGGCCACGGCACGCAGCCGGTGCGCGCCGAGCGCGTCCAGGACGCCCGGATAGGTCGGCTGCTCCACGAGCACGCGGCCGCCAGGCGTCGTGAGAGTGCAGAGCACGAGATTCCAACCGTGCAGCGCTCCTCCGGTCACGAGCACCTGGTCTGCCGTTGTCGTCAGGCCACGCGCGCAGAGGTGCGCGGCGATGGCAGCCCGCAGCGACGGCAGCCCCAGTGGGTGCAGACCGTGACCGGCGAGCAGCGGGCGCAGCGCGATCGACGCCGCCTGCACTGCGTCGATGAGCTGGGAGGGAGCCGGGAGCGCCGCGACGGAGAGGTCCATGACGTCGCTGCCCTCCCCCGGCACGGCGTCGGGTCGCGCGGGGACCGCCGCGGGGACCGTCACCCGGCTGCCGGCGCCGCGGTCGCTGCGGAGGTAGCCCTCGGCGCGGAGCACGTCGTAAGCCGCGGTGACCGTGGTGCGGCTGACGCCCAGAGCCAGGGCCAGCACCCGCTCCGACGGCAGCCGGGCGCCGACGGGAAGGCGCCCGTCGAGGGCCAGACCCCGGATGCCGCGGGCGACAGCGGCGTACGCCGGGGCCCCCGTGAGCCAGGGAGCGAGCAGCTCGGCGAGCCGATCCCGGTGCAACCCGACCACCATCCTGCCTTTGGCTATGTTGACGCAAGGCCAAGTCTGCCACGCTCGCCGTGTGCCTGTCCTCGCCCCTGTGCCACCCGGCCGCCGACCCGCCCGTTTTCTGCTGCTGCTCGCCGGGCTCGCGCTCTATGGCTTCAGCGACGGCCTGCTCGTGCTGGCCGACGTGGGGCTCGATCCGTGGGACGTGCTGCACCAGGGCCTGTCGCGCACGCTCGGAATGCAGGTGGGGACGTGGTCGATCCTCGTCGGGGCTCTCGTGCTGCTCTGCTGGCTGCCGCTGCGACAGCGACCCGGACTCGGCACGGTGTGCAATGTCGTGACCATCGGCGCGACGCTGAACCTCACGCTGTGGGCGCTGCCGGCACCGCACGGGCCCGTGCGCCAGGCTGCCGTCTTCACGACCGGCGTGCTCCTCAACGCCGTGGCCACCGGCGCCTACATCGGCGCCGGGCTCGGGCCGGGGCCGCGCGACGGGCTGAGCACCGGCATCGCCGCTCGAGGCGTGCCGCTGCGGCGCATCCGCACCGCGATCGAGGTGGGCGTGCTGGCCCTGGGCTGGCTGCTCGGTGGGACCGTGGGCTGGGGCACGGTCGTCTATGCGCTCGCCATCGGGCCGCTCGTGCACGTCACGATCCCGTGGCTGCGGCTGACCGGGCACGGCGAGGACCACGAGGACATCGGCCGTGGTCACGCCTCGATCGCGTCAGGTCGCTCTGCCAGGATCTTGCCGTGATCTCCCCACACAGCGTCATCGGCGTGGCGCTCGTCGCGCTCGGCATGGTGCTCACGCCGGGTCCGAACATGATCTATGTCGTCTCCCGCAGCATCACGCAGGGCAGGCGTGCAGGCCTGATCTCACTGACTGGTGTGGCCGTCGGCTTCTGCGCCTACCTCGGTGCCACGGCCGCCGGGCTGTCGGCGGCGTTCGCCGCGGTTCCCGCCGTCTATCTCGGGGTCAAGCTGGCCGGCGCAGGCTATCTCGGCTGGCTCGCGTGGCAGGCGGTGCGCCCCGGTGGCCTGTCGGTGTTCACACCCGTCGCGCTCCCCCACGACTCGTCCCGACGGCTGTTCACGATGGGCCTGCTCACCAACCTGCTCAACCCCAAGGCAGCGATCCTCTATGCCTCGCTCATCCCGCAGTTCGTCGATGTGCGTGCTGGCCGTGTCGCTGAGCAGTTCCTCGTCCTCGGCTCGGTGCAGATCAGCATCAGCCTGCTCGTCAACGGGGCGTTGGTGCTGGGCGCGGGCAGCATCGCCGTCTTCCTGCGCCGCCGACCCGGATGGCTGCGCATCCAGCGCTACGTCACCGGGACGATGCTCGGCCTCATCGCCGTGAAGCTGGCCACCGACCGGGCGCGCCCGCTGCCCGCGTAGCGCTGCGCGACCATGCCCGCCCGTGGGCCCGCCTGAAACTACACCCGGTTAGCTGTGGGGCCGTGATGATCAGCACACCGTCACTTCCTTCCCGGTTGCCCCCACCTATTGCGCCGTCGCTCACGGTGCGTGAAGGTTGCGGTGCGGCCCTGCACCGACCGGTGCACCTCGGGCTGCCGGACATGTGGAGGCTTCTCGCATGCGATCAGCGCCTTTCCGTACGGTGGTCCTGGGATCGGCGGCCGCAACCCTGGCGGGCGTGATGTCGGTCGGCGCTACGTTGGCCGGTGCCGCTCCCGCCCATGCCGCCGACACCACGGCGACGGAGCCGGTGATCGTCCTCCTGGCCGACCAGCTCGCCGACACGCCGGCCGACCGCCCGCACGCCGCCGAGCGGGGAGAGCGGGCGCGCCTGAGCCAGGCCGCAGTGCTGTCGCGCCTGCCCGGCCGGGCCCCCACCGAGCTCAAGAACTTCACCCTGGGCAACGCGTTCTCGGCCACCGTGACGACGGCGCAGGCCGCCACGCTGGCCCTCGACCCCGCCGTCGCGAGCGTCACCGTCGACCGTCCCGTCCCGGTGAGCCCGCAAGCGCCGAGCACGGCTGCCGCCGCCGCACCCGCGCCGAGCGCCGCCGCAGGGCCGTCCCCCGTCGACCCGGGCGCGTGCTCCACAGACCCCGACAAGCCGGTTCTCGAGCCGGAGGCCCTGACCACCATCAACGCCAGGTCCAGCGACCCGGCCCAGAAGACCGCGGCCTCCCTCGGCATCGACGGCAGCGGCGTCAAGGTCGCGTACATCGCCGATGGCATCAACCCCGCGAACGCTGGTTTCCGTCGTGCCGACGGCACGTCTGCCATCGTCGACTACAAGGACTTCTATGGTGACGGGCCCGACGCCGTCACCGGCGGAGCCGAGGCGTTCGGCGACGCCTCCGCGATCGCGGCCCAGGGCAACGTGACGTTCGACGTCGCCGACTTCGCCAACCCCGCGGTCGTCAGCTTTCCCGGAGGTCACTGCTACATCCGCATCGTGGGCGTCGCGCCCGGCGCGAGCATCGTGGCTCTGAAGGCCGGCAGCGAGCTGCTCCCGAACTCGGCCATCCTGCAGGCCATCGACTACGCCGTCACGACCGCTCATGTCGATGTCATCAACGAGTCCTTCGGTGGCAACGTCTATCCCGACAACGGCGCACGCGACACGATCCAGCTCTTCGACGACCAGGCCGTCAAGGCCGGCGTCACGGTGTCCGTCTCCACCGGCGACGCCGGCGTCACGAGCACCATCGGCACCCCCGGCACCGACCCGCTGGTGATCTCGAGCGGAGCGACCACCGACTCGCGGCTCTACGAGCAGGTCGGCTATGCGCTGGCCACCCGCTTCGGCAACGGCCACTGGGCCGACGACAACATCTCGGCGCTGTCCTCAGCCGGCATCACCGAGAACGGCCGCACGATCGACCTCTCCTCTCCAGGAGAGGCCGACTGGGCGCTGTGCGACGACTCCGGCAACTTCACGAACTGCACGTCGTTCCAGGGAACGCCGGCCAAGATCCAGTCCTTCGGGGGCACCAGCCAGTCGGCACCCATCACGGCAGGCGTTGCGGCGCTGGTCATCCAGGCCTACCGCAAGACCCACGCCAACGTCTCGCCGACGCCCGCGCTGGTCAAGAAGATCCTCACCAGCACCACGCGTGACCTCGGCTTCCCCGGCGAGGAGCAGGGCACCGGGCGCATCGACGCCCGGGCAGCTGTCGAGGCCGCCCTCACCTATCCCGGGGCGACCGCCGCCGCCCCGGGCGACGTCTCGTCCAACATCGTCTTCAGCCCCGACCAGCTCACGCTGTCGGGCGCTCCCGGCACCACGCGTACGGCGACCGTCAAGGTGACCAACGTCGGCACCTCGCGCCTGACGGTGCTGCCGTCCACGCGGACGTACGCCTCGCTCGGCGCGCAGACGCAGACGGTCGCGATCGACGCGGCGAGCACCCAGACGCTGCCCTATCCCACGAGCGGCGCACCCTGGGCCTACACGACGGCGACGTTCGACGTCCCACCGGGCGCCGACCGGCTCGACACCCGCATCCTGTGGCAGAGCGGCGCGGGGCCCGGCTCGACGGGGCCGGTGGTGCGGCTGAGCCTGTTCGCTCCCGACGGCACCTACGAGGCCAACACGCGCCCGCAAGGTGGCACCGCACCGGCGAACTACGGCGCCGTCGACGTACGACACCCTGCCGCGGGCACGTGGACCGCTGTCCTCTACACCGCGCAGCATGGCGGCTTCACCGGTGACGTGACGCTGCGCGCAGATGCGCTGCGCGCGGTCCCGGTCGGCTCGCTGAGCCCGTCACGGTTCAAGCTCGACCCGGGAGCGAGCCGCAGCGTGCACGTCACCGTCCCCATCCCGGCCGTGGGTGGTGACGCCTCCTACACCATGTCCCTGGCCACGTCCAGCGGGCACCAGACCGCGGTGCCGGTCATCGTGCGCGCACTCGTCCCGACGAGTGCCTCGGGGACGGGCACGTTCGCGGGGACCATCTCCGGTGGAAACGCCCGTTCCTACGCGCCGGCACAGACGTTCAGCTATGCGTTCGACGTGCCCAGGGGCCAGCGCGACCTCGACGTCTCCGTGACGCTGGCCGACGACCCGGGCGACCTGCTCGAGGGCATCCTCGTCGCGCCCAACGGTGAGACCCCGTCGATCAGCACCAACGGTTCGCCTCTCGGGGCCGGCACGTCGGGGTTGTCGATGCAGAACACCGTGGCCGACCCGCAGGCCGGGCGCTGGCGCTACGTCGTCGTCGTCGAGAACCCCGTGTCGGGCAAGGAGCTGACCGAAGCCTTCACCGGTCAGGTCAGTTTCAACAGGTTCACGGCAGTCCTCGCCGGTCTTCCGACGTCGCTGCGGTCGGGCCGGACGACCACGGCGAAGGTCACGGTGACCAACCCGGGTCCGGCGCCGATCGCCGTGCAGACCGACGCACGCGTCGCCGACTACGAGCACCTGCAGCTCGCGCCGCAGTTCGCGGGGTCGACGTTCGACCTGCCGCTCGACGTCGAGAAGCTGTCGTCCGTGCCATGGTTGCTCGTCCCGCCGGACACCCGGGTGCTGTCGCTTTCGGCGTCTTCCACGGTGCCGGCTCAGGTCGAGCTTACGTCGCCCGGCGGCGGCATCGACGTCTTCGGCGATCTCCAGCAGGCCAGGTCCGGCGACACGGTCTCCACGGCGACGGTGCGGGAGAAGCAGCCCACCCTCCTCGGCCAGGGCTACTGGGGAACCTACGTGCAGGAGATCGGGCCGTTCGGGAACGGCGGGGCTCCCGTCGGCAAGACCACGCTCGTCGCCGACGCGCTGACCTATGGGTTCGACCGCACGGTGCAGACGTCGACAGGCGATCCCTACCTGGCAGCGGTGGACCCGACTGCTGACTCCGGCACTCCGGTGGTCATCGAGCCGGGCGCCACGGCGACGATCACCGTCGCGATCACGCCGACGGCGAGGAAGGGCGGGACCGTCAAGGGCGTGCTCAACATCGTCACCACGCCGATCGGCGTGGCGGGGCTGTTCAACACGACGGGCGACGTTCTCGCCGCCCTGCCCTACCGCTACAAGGTCTCCTAGCTGCAAACATCAGGGGACGTCGGCGACAGGACGACACGCAGGCTGCGCCCGATTCCTCCGCTGGCGTGGGCATGATCTCGGGGATACTGCCTGCTGCTGTCATGACGGAAGAGCTGTTCCACGACCCTGACGACCTGCACCTCCTGCCCGAGGAGGAAGCCGTGATCGCCGACGCGGTGGAGAAGAGGCGGCGCGAGTTCGGCGCCGTCCGCCACTGCGCCCGTACGGCTCTGGCTCGCCTCGGGCATCCACCGGTGGCGCTGCTGCCGGGCGAGCAAGGCGCGCCGCAGTGGCCCTCCGGCGTCGTCGGAAGCATGACTCACTGCAACGGCTACCGCGCCGCGGCAGTGGGCCGCAGCTGCGAGGTCATCACGATCGGGATCGACGCCGAGCCGCACCGGCCACTGCCGGCAGGTGTCCTCGCGTCGGTCGCACGCCCGGAGGAACTCGGTCAGCTCAGCATGCTGAGCAAGACAGACCTCTCGGTGCACTGGGACACCGTGCTGTGGAGCTGCAAGGAATCGGTCTACAAGGCGTGGTTCCCGCTGACCGGGCGCCGACTGGACTTCGAGGACGCTTCTGTCACGATCGATCCGGTCACTGCGTCGTTCTCAGCCCGTCTGCTGGTTTCCCCACCCGTCGTGGCCGGTTCACCACTACGAGGTTTCTACGGGCGATGGGTGGTCGGCAACGGGCTGCTCGTGTCGGCGATCGGCTTGCTGTCGCCACCGGGCCGGGACTGACGATCGGACGACCCGCCGTCAGCGCATGCAAACGCCGGCTGGACGAGCTCCACGAGCACTCCTCCGCAGTCACCCGGGTGCAGGAAGGAGACGACCGACCCGGCTGTGCCCTCTCGGCTGTCCACGACCACGCGGCTTCCGGCCTCACGAAGGATCTCGGTCTCCTGGCGCACGTCGGTGGTCCCGAACGCAATGTGATGCAACCCGGCGCCGTGTCGCTGCAGGAACTTGCCCACGGGAGAGTCCGCGCGTGTGGGCTCGAGCAACTGGACGTAGGTCGCGGCGACGTCCCCGTTCCCGTCGAGGCGCAGAAGCGCCTCTCGTACGCCCTGCTCGTCATTGGTCTGCTGGTGTACGAGTTCGAAGCCGAAGCTGCGCCGGTAGAACTCGATGCTGGCCTGCAGGTCGAAACATGCAATGCCGACGTGGTCGATCCGAGTGAACAAGAGACTCTCCTGTCGATGATGGGTGGAGCGCCGGGTGTCCGGAAGGCTCGACGGCCGGGGACGATGCCTGGCGCAGTTCACATGGGTTTCCGCTGGAGGAACGCGTCGACCAGCTCCTCGCGGCATGTCCGGCGGACATGGTGCGATCTCTGACGTGGCGATCCAGCGCGGCCGACACGTCTCGCACGCGCACGTCACGGGCGAAGGCATCCAGCACGGCGGCACGAGCAGCGGCCCACATTTCGGTGCTGCGCTGGGCTTCGCGCTTCCGGTCCCATTCACCGTCACGCTGGAGTACGACACGGTGCCGCTGCACCTCGCGCCAGACCTCCTCCATTCCTGACCGCCGCAGAGCCGAGCATGTGAGCACAGGTGGGAGCCAGCTGTCGGTGCGCGACCTACGCCGTAGGCCGCCGCGCAGTGAACCAGCTGCCAGGTCGGCCTCTGTGGTGTTCGGTTCCTCTGCCTTGGTGACCACCAGCACGTCGGCTACTTCGAGGATCCCCTGCTTGGCGGCCTGCAGGTCATCGCCCATACGCGCCGGTGCGAGCAGAACCAGACAGTCGACCAGGTCGCCGACTGACGCCTCTGACTGGCCGACGCCGACGGTCTCGACAAGGACCACGTCATAGCCGGCCGCCTCCAACACCACGATCGAGTCCGAGGTGGCACGGCTCAAGCCGCCCAACACGCCACCGGACGGTGCGGGGCGGATGAACGCGTCTGCATGTGCAGCAAGCTCATGCATCCGGGTCCGGTCACCGAGCAGGCTGCCATGGGTCCGCGGCGAGGAAGGGTCGACAGCCAGCACCGTTAATCGGTGCCCCGTATTCACTAGATGCAGGCCCAGCGCCTGCGTCAGCAGCTTGTCCGCGACGACGCGGTGCTCGCACCGGGTGGACTCGACCAGAGTGATGGCCCGGGCCAACGCTGCGCGCGCCCCGCCGAGCACCCCTTCGACAAGAACCGCGGCGTCGCACTCACCCGCGGGTGACGCCCCCGTGTCGGATCGCACGAAGAATGCGCCCGTCACGCGGACGGGTAGTGCCGGCGCGACAGCAATGCCAGCAGCTCGGCAACGGCCTCGACCAGCACGGTACCGGAGGGGAAGACTGCGGCCACACCCGCTGAACGGAGCTCGGCGATGTCTTGCTTCGGGATGACCCCTCCCACGACGGTCAGGATGTCCGCGCGGCCCAGGGCGCCGAGCTGCTCGATGAAGTCCGGCACCAGGCGCAGGTGCGCGCCTGCCAGTGTGGAGATGCCGACCACATGCACATCAGCATCGACAGCCTGCTGGCTCCTTGTCGATCAGCACAGCGCACCGGCGATCAGCTGTGCCACGACGGGGAGGTGGTCGTTCAGGAAAAAATGCCCTCCGCGAAAAACGCGCACGCTGCAACTGGCGCTGGTGTGCTGTTCCCAAGCTTCGGCTTCCTCGGCCGTGGTGTGCGGGTCCGCATCCCCACTGAGCACGGTGACAGGGCATGACACGGTCGCGCCCGGGCGGCACTGATAAGACTCGAGGAGACGATAGTCGCTACGTAGAATCGGCAACAGCAGTCCCCGTAGTTCAGGGTCCGCCAACACTCGGACATCAGTTCCCCCCAAAGTCGACAGCACCGCCATCAAACCCTGGTCATCGAGCAGGTGTGCCCGTTCGTCACGAGTCCGGGAGGGCGATCGGCGACCGGACGCGAACAGTCGTTGCGCACGAGCTGACGACCGACTTTCGAGAAGCCTCGTGATCTCGAATCCCAGGACGGCCCCCATGCTGTGACCGAAAAACGCAAAGCGACTGAGATCCGGGATGCCTTCGACCGCGGCGCAGATCTCCGCTGCCAGTTCCGCTATGCTGCCCGAGGTCCTGTCCTTATGGCGATCCTGGCGCCCGGGGTATTGCACCGCCAACACCCGCACCTGAGGTGCCAACAACGCGGACAACCGGAAGAAGGAACTCGCGCTACCGCCGGCGTGAGGCAGACAGATCAATTGCGGCACGTCTTGCGGCGATTCATGGAACCGCCGGAGCCACGCCTGATCCTGCATCAACTCGGCAGTCACAGCGCCGCTGCCACGGTAGCCAACCTGTCGCGCAACCAGTTGTGCGCCGGATCGGCGACATATTTCTGATCCCAATACATCGATTGTTTCAGGATCGGCAGGTCCGCATCGATCCGAACCGAACGCAGGCCGGCGCGTGAGCCGAACAGCGTCATCATCCGGGCTTGCGCCACAGCGACGAACGGACCTCTCCTCACCATGTGCATCTTCACGGCAAAGTGGGGCGTATCCCGGACCTCGCCAGTGCGCACGACGTACGGCTCGTCGGTCGATTCTTCCATGACGAGTGCCTCCGACAGACCGGGGAGGTCGAGCAGCTGCAACTGCTCCATAGTGATGCTGTCCCCGACACTGACGTTGTCCTTGTCTACGACACCGACAAATTCGTCGGTGAACAGCTCACGATGCTGATAACTTTGAAGCTCTTTCGGCACGAGAACGCCCGGGGCCAGCAACAGATCGCACCGAGTGCCCCGCAGCAATGGCACCAACCCGTCACGCGGCGCTATGATATTCAATCGGATCTGTGGCGCCTCCACGATGACGGCTTGCAGAAAAGGCTTCAGCAAAATCATGGACATGTAGTCACTAGCCACCACGCTGAAAGTCCTTTTCAGCAGCTGAGGGTCGAACGGCAAGGTGGTGTCGAGGACGGCATAGACAGAATCGAGGGCGTTGCCGACCGGGCCCAGCAGCGATGCTGCCAGCGGGGTGAGCCTCATTCTACGGCCGTCGCGGACGAGCAAGGGGTCATTGAAGTGCCCGCGGAGGCGAGCTAGCGATGCGCTCATGGCCGGCTGACCCACCATGGTGCGTTCCGCGGCCCGGGTGATGTTCACCTCGACCAGCAGCGCATGCAGCGCGACCATGAGGTTGAGGTCCATCTTGCGTCGCATCGTCTCGTTCGACGCCGGTTGTACTTCCGCGCGCTCGACCTCGTGTGACGGCTCGCCGAAGGCGATCTCACTCATGCCGCTCTCCAGACTCGCGATTGTCGTCCGTGCGCCGAGTCGTCCGGCGTTCTGGCAGGCGAGGCGTCATGTCCCGGTTCCAGCGGAATCTCGAGAACGGCAGACTTCCCGCCCAGGTCGCTCAACCAGTCAGCGACCACCCGACCGGTCAGTGGGGCGGACCCCTGCCTCAGCGTGAAGTGGTCCTCAATGGTCACGCATAGATCGGCCTCCGGCGCCACTGGCTCGGCGTTCATACCCGCAAGCCGTGTCACTTCGGCCCGCACGGAGACTTGCGGCACCGGCAACCCCAGCTCGGCGAACGCGAGAAGGTCCGGTCTCACGGCCACGATCTGCGCATCTGCTCCTCCGGCCACCTCGTCGAACATGGCGAGTCGCTGTCCGGTCGTCACCGGCAGCAGACCGGATGGAGCCATCCGGGCCTGATCGAGGCGGGCCGTCATCGCGCTCGGTAGGTCCCGCAGACCCCAGGCGACCGACATCCCGAAGAAGCCAAGAGACCGTCGGTGCTGGGCAAGGCCGTCGAGCAGCGTGTCGGCCGCAGCGTAGTTGACCTGCCCGGCTGCGCCGAACACGCCCAAGGCGGAGGAGGACAGCACGAACCCGTTGAGATCGCGCTCGGTGAGCTCGTGCAGCACGGTCGGCGCGGCCGCCTCAGAATCCAACACAGCGCGCATCCCGTCGTGATCGAAGTTGCCCAGCAGCGCTTCGTCGAGCACACCGTCCGCGTGCCCGACCGCGGTCGGCGGATTGTCCGCGGGAACCGCTTCCAGCGCGGCAGTCACGTCGGCCCGCTGGGACAGGTCACCGGCGATCACCGTGACGCGCGCGCCCACCGTGCTCAGTGCGTCGGGCAGTTCGAGGCCTCCGGTGCATCGAGGCCCCGCAGGGTCACCACGACGAGGCTGCGTGACCGCTCCGCAGCGTACGAGATGACGAGACAGGACCGACCCAAGACCGCCGATGCCTCCGGTGACGAGGACCGTGCCCTCATGGTCGAGCGGGCGGCCTACCGTCGGCACCCTCTTGCCGATGAGCCGGGCCTGGGTGCCACAGACATCAGTGTTGTCCATCTCCGTGAAGTGACCGCCGGGGCGCACCAGACGCAACGAGGCATCGACGAACTCGTCGGCGAGCGAGTTCGGCACCTCAGCCGTCCCTTCGCCCTGAGCCACGTCGGCGAAGGCGCGGGCGAAGTCGAGGGTGCCTGATGACGCTAGGTGGTCGCGCGCCACCACCGGCTTCACGAGTAGTCGCATCCCACTTCCCGTTCCGGTTGATCGGTATCGTGACCAGATCGGCGGCTATAAAACGATCATCAGCCAGCGGCTTCCCGCGACCGGCACACCGATTTCCGCCCGGTGCCGACAAAAACAACGCCGAACAAACATGCATGGCGCGTTGCTGTCTGCGTCGACGTTATTCGCGCAACGGGAAGCTGAACAGTGCTAAATGAGAATATGTAGGATCGACACGGTCGATACCCATGCGGGCCACTCCGAAGGGCAAGAGTCTCCGATCACATGGAGAGAGCTGCGCGCAGCCTCCGGACGCCGTTTCAGACTGCCTTCCGTTCAAGCCGTCGGCGGTCCATTTTGCGTACCGTTGCCCTAACGTAGTATCGTTCGATAGATCCCAACCGTTTCGTCAACGGTCGGTTTCACGCGCCCGACGCGGAAAGCGCACGCAGGTCATCGCTCCTGAACACGCCGTATCAACACCGTCCTGTGGCCGGATTTGTTGGATCTCTTATGCGTGCGTTCCCCCGGGGACATTCGAGCGTTCAGGGGCTGGCAGACATCGTGGTCCGTCCGGTCATCGGCTGGTGCTGCGTCTGCTGCGTCTGCTGCTGACCAGAGACACGAGGGCTGTCAAGCGCGAGAGGGCGGACCCTGGACATCCGTGCCCGACCGTAGAAGACTGACGTCGGCGGGGGACCAGGGCATGGCTGCTCTCAGCAGCCAGCCGGCCAGCAGCGCCCGTCGCGCGGACGACCGTGGTGGCCTCCCGGGGTTCGCTTCGGTGTCACCGGTGGCAAGCACGTCGCGCCGATCGACGGAGCCCGTCCGGAAAAGGAAAGTTTGTGTCCAACGTCGACCTGGCTAATCTAGACCTCAATGTTCTGCTGCCTCTGCGGGCGCTTCTCGCCGAACGCAGTGTCACAAGAGCCGCCGAGCGGCTCTCGGTCGGACAGCCTTCAGTCAGCATAGCCTTGGCAAAGCTGCGTCGCATGTTCGACGATCCCTTGCTTATTCCTCATGGTCGCGCTCGGGTGTTGAGCCCGCTGGCGGAATCCCTTGTGAGCCCGCTCGACGACATACTCGAGCAGATCGGCACTCTCTTCGACCGCACAGAGACTTTCGACCCGGCTATCCCCGGTCGGGACTTCACTCTCGTCTGCGACGAATACTTTTCACTTCTGCTCGCGCCGCCACTCCTCGTCGAGGTCCGAAGGGTGGCACCAAACGTGCGAATTCATATAGTGACGCAACCAGCGGACCACGTGTCTAGATTACGTCGCCGAACCTGCGACTTGCTGATGTGGCGGCAGAAAGCGCAGGACGACGGTCCCTACAATTTTCCTTCAGCTGCCGTATTCTCGGACGACTACGTCGTGACAGTGGCCGAGGAAAGCCCCGACGTGGGTGACCGGATGAGTGAAGAGGATGCCCTGACGCTGCCGTTCATCCGAGTGAGCGGCCTGTCGCCTTCGATGCTTCGCGTGGGCGAGCTCAACGAGAAGGCAGTCACCGAGACCTTCACCTGCGCCGTGCACATGCTGTCCGGAACCTCGATGTTCACGATCCTCCCCCGGCGGTTGTTCGAGCGATTTCGCCTTGCGCTCGGGCTTCGTGAGGTAGCGGTCGATGTGCGGATGCCAACGCACACCGAGGCGATGTATTGGCATCCAGGCTTCACAGCCGATCCTGCGCACCTGTGGCTGCGTGCGACATTGGAGCGGCTCGCCGCGGAAATCGACTGAAACCGGCCGAAACCGCCCGTCCAACCTCGCGACCTGTCGATGTCGTGAAGTCGAAACTTCGGGTCACGGATCTGGACCGCGGCGGCAGTGCCGCCAAGCTGCTCGCCCACGCCGAGCATCTTTCCGCCACGAACCGCCTTTTTGACCGCTCTTGTGAAGGCCAGCGTGAGAACTCCTGAGCTGGCGCTAGGGAAGGCCGTTGACCAGGTCGGCGACGGCGAGCCGACGCCCGGTGTAGAACGGCAGCTCCTCGCGCACATGCCGGCGAGCCGTCGAGCCGCGCAGATGACGCATGAGATCGACGATGCGGTGCAGCTCGTCGGCCTCGAACGCCAGCATCCACTCGTAGTCACCCAGGGCGAACGACGAGACGGTGTTGGCGCGTACGTCGGGATAGTCGCGCGCCATCTGCCCGTGCTCGGAGAGCATCTGGCGCCGCTCGGCGTCGGGCAGGAGATACCACTCATAGCTGCGCACGAAGGGATAGACGCAGATGTAGCGGCGCGGTGCCTCGTCAGCGAGGAAGGCGGGGATGTGGCTCTTGTTGAACTCGGCTGGGCGGTGCAGCGCCAGCTGCGACCAGACCGGTTCCAGCTGCCGACCCAGCCGGGTGCGGCGAAAGCGGGAGTATGCCTCCTGCAGCTCGTCGCTGGTGGTTGCGTGCCACCACACCATGAGGTCGGCGTCCGCGCGCAGCCCTGCGACGTCATAGGTGCCGCGCACGACCACGTCCTTGCCGGCCAGCTCGTCGAACAGGCTGGTGACCTCCGCGGCCAGCGCGGTGCGGTCGTGGTCGAGGGAGCCGCGCACTTTGAAGACCGACCACATCGTGTAGCGGATGACCTGGTTCAGGTTGCGGGCGCTCGGTCGGTCGGGGTGCTCGCGGAGCGGGGCAACGTCGTCAGCCATGCTCCCATTGTCCCCCAGCAGCCGACCACGCCGCGACCTGGTCCAGCACGCTGTGCGCCGCGGCCTGGGCGCTCGCCACGACGGCGGCAATACCGACACCGTCGTAGGTCGCGCCGCAGACAGCGAGCCCGGGTTGCGCCGACACCGCGGCACGGATGCGGGCGACGCGGTCGAGGTGGCCGACGGCGTACTGCGGCAGCGCTCCACCCCAGCGCGTGACCAGCGAGTCGACGACCGCAGCGGTGATGCCCGTGATGGCGCGCAGTTCGACCAGCACCGACGCCACGAGCTCGTCGTCATCGCGGTGCAGGACCACTTCCTCGCGGTGCCGGCCCACGCTCGCGCGCACGAAGGTCACGCCCGGGTCGGCATCGGCGTACCACCCCCATTTGCGCGACGAGAACGTCGCCGCTTTCATGAGGCGGCCCTCGACCGGTGGGATGAGGAACCCGCTGCCCACGAGCCGGGGTGTGCCCGCGAAGGCGAGAGTGACCACAGCGACGCTGGCGGCCTCGACGGCGCCGAGCTCGGCGGCAGCACCGGGAACGGCGTCACGCAGCAGGCGAGCGGCCGTCGCGGCAGGGACGGCCAGCACGACGGCGTCAGCCTCGATGCTGCGGGGCGCCGCTGCCGACCCGACCTGCAGCCGCCAGCCGGTGGGCGTACGCCGCAGGGTGCGCGCCATGGCTGCTGTCTCGATCTGCACGCCGGCCACCGTCGCCGCTGCTGCCACGGCGCCGGCGAGGGTGCCCACGCCGCCACGCAGGCCGGCGAAGACCGGCGCGCTCGACGGTGGCGCAGCGAGGCGTACGCGCCCGGCCGCCGCCAGGGCCGACGGCTCCCGCTCGGCGGCGGCGGCGAGCGCGGGGACAGTGGCACGCAGCGAGAGTTCGTCGGCGTGCCCGGCATAGACGCCACCGAGCAGGGGCTCGACCAGGCGCTCGGCCACGGCCGGGCCGAATCCGCGCCGCACATAGGCCCCCACCGACACGTCGCCGTGCAGCGGGTCGGTCGGGCGGCGCGCACGCCAGCGCATCGCCGTCAGTTCGGAGCGGTCGAGCACGCAGCTGGCGCGCACCGCGCCGAGGTCGGAGGGGATGCCCATCACCGAACGGGCGGGCAGCCGCCGCAGCACGCCGCGGCTGAGCACCCGAGCCGCGCTGGTGACGGGCGAGACGAGGTGGTCAGCGAGCCCGACAGTCCCGGCGAGCGCGACGGCCTCGGGTCGCCGGGCGAGCATGGCCTCCGCGCCCACGTCCACGGCGAGGCCGGCCACCAGCGCGGTGCGCAACAGCCCGCCGAGCTGCGCCGAACCCTCGAGCACGGTCACCTGGACGTCGCGCAGGTCGCGCTGCGCGGCACCCGTTGCCAGGGCATGGGCGGCGGCCAACCCCGCGACGCCACCTCCCACCACGACCACCTGCATCCCAGCAGCCTCGCAGGATCCGCGCTGCCGAGAGGCACCGCCCCGATCGAGTCGCCATCGTGATGTTCTCGACACCAAATCCGGGAAACCCGGCGGCTCCTGGCAGCGTCCAACTGCTCGACCGGAACCGTCGGGTCGGCACAACGGCCCCCACCACCACAGGAGCCAGCATGCTCAGGAACCGCACCGCAGCGCTCGTCCTCACCGGTTGCCTCGGCGCCGTCACCCTCGCCGGATGCGGTTCGGGCCCGGACTCGTCGGCCACCTCCGGTGCCAGGGCGTCCGGGCCGGCGCCGATGGCGGCGCCCGGGGCGAAGGCTGCCTCCGGAGTGGAGTCGCTGCCGAAAGGTGCGCCTGCGGCAGGCGGCGCCGTCTCGGACGGCACGGACGGCACGGACGGCACGGCGAAGACGGCCGCGAACCAGGGGCGCCTCCCCGTCACCACGCGGTCGCTGGTCATCACCGCGGCACGCACGATCCAGGTGAAGGGCGTTGCCGACGCCGAGGTCAAGGTACGGGCCATCGCGCGTCTGCACGGCGGCGACGTGAGCGGAGAGGACAGCTCGCTCGGCCAGTCACGGAACGGCGATGGTGGCGAGCGCAGCAACCTGGTCCTGCGCGTCCCGAACTCCACGGTCGACGCCGTCGAGGCCGAACTGGACGCGTTGGGCAGCCGGCTCACCGCCTCCCGCAGCACCGTCGACGTCACCGAGGACGTGGTGGACGTCGACTCGCGCGTCAGCAACGCCCGGCGCAGCGTGGCGCGCGTCCAGGTGCTGCTCGACAAGGCGACGAGCATCTCCGACATCGTGCGCATCGAGGGCGAGCTCGCGAGCCGCGAGGCAGACCTCGACTCGCTGACCGCGCGTCAGCGCGCCCTCGCAGGCACCACCGCCATGGCGACGGTGAACGTCACGCTCGTCGAGCAGGCGCCCACGGCGGCCGTGGCCCCCGCCCGCAGGCAAGGCTTCGTCGGCGGACTCAGCTCGGGATGGGAAGCCTTCGCCAGCACCATCGCGACGATCCTGCTGGTCATCGGGGCGCTGCTGCCGTTCGCCGTCGCCGCAGGGATCCTGGGGGTTCTGGCGGTCTTCATCAAGCGCGGGATACGCGCGTCGCGAGTGTCGCAGGCGGCCCGGGCGGCCCGTCCTGCCGTCAGCAGCGATGTTGTCTAGAGCGGCGCAGGGCCGCCAAGTGAGCGGCTCAGCGGGTGGACTCGTCGACCACCGGGCTGCCGAACTCGTCGAGATGGATCGTACGGTGCTCCCCCGACTCGTTGACGGCGAAGTAGGCAGGGTCGTCGTCGCCGGGCTCGTTGTCGATGCCGCGCCCGGCGAGCGAGCCGGATCCGGCGGCGCTCGCCAGACCAGCCCCGCCCGTCTGGGTGCCGCCGATGCCCGATCCGAAGGACAGCTCGCCGCCCCGCTCGACGCTCTCGGCCGGTGACGCCCTCACCTCGGAGCCGGCTCCCCAGACCGCGGTGGCCGGCACGCCGTAGTGCTCGGCGAGCGTCTGGCGCGACTGCACCGACAGCCGGCCCCGGTCGGCTCGCGCGGGTGGCGCCCCTTTCACGGCGGCGAGGGTGACGCCGACACGAAGGTCGTCACCGTCGAGGTGGGCGCCGTGCAGCGGGACATAGGTCTCGGCCGTCGACACCCTGCCCGTGTCGACGCTGACCCATGACGGCTGTTGGGTTGCATCATCGAGATAGACCTGACCGATCCGACCGATGCGCTCCCCGTCGGCATCGCAGACCTGGCGGCCCAGCAGGGCCGCCACCTGTGTCGCCGTGTCCGGAGCACCGGTCGTGCCCTGCGGGCTGCTCACCGTGTCACCTCGGTCGCGTCCGGGCCGGGGAGCACCCCTTCGTCGCGCGCGCGGCGACGGCCGTGGTCGAGGTCGTGCTCCGCTCGCGCCCGGATGCTTCGCTCGTCGTCGTCGAGATAGCCCTCGCTGGCCTCGACGTTGGTCTCGAGCTGGATGCGCTCGGCTGCGGTCAGACCGTCGGACGACGATGGATCCGGACCGCCGGGGACGTTGTGGAACTCCTCGGCCTCGACGTCTGAGGTCTCGGGGCTGCCGGGGCTACCGCTCGCGAGCAGCTCGAGCTGCGAGCCGTCTGGCGCGAGGCCGTAGTGCGCGTAGAGATCGGCCTCGTCGCCGGCGCTCAGGCTGCCAGCATCGCCGTCGTAAGACGGAGCCGTCGCCACCAGAGCGCCCGGCACCGGGACGTGGACACCGTCATCGCGCAGCGAAGCCGGAAACAACGGGACGAACCGGTCGGAGCCGTCGATGTCGAGCACCGCCCACTCGGGTCGCCCGCTGTCACGGTCGGCATAGACCTGGTGGATCGTGCCGAGCACGCTTCCCTCCGCGTCGTGCAGCGTTGCACCTTCGACGGCTTCACTCTGCGCTCGCTCGATCATCGGCCCTCCGGTGTGTGCGTCCAGCCTTATCTCACCGCCCTACCCAGAGCGCTGCGCTGCGACCCGTCGGTGGCGTCGGTGGCGTCGGTGGCGTCGGTTGCGTCGGTGGCGTCGGTGGCGTCGGTGGCGTCGGTGGCGCTGGTTGCCGTCAGTTCGTGGAACAGAGCGACGATGCGGGCGAGGACGTCCGGATCGGTCGCCGGAAGGACGCCGTGGCCGAGGTTGAAGATGTGACCCCGGCCCCCGCCCACCCGCTGGGCGTCGGCGAGAACGCGCCGCACCTCGGCCTCGACGACGTTCCACGGGGCCAGCACGATCGCAGGGTCGAGATTGCCCTGCAGCGCGTGCCCGGGCCCGACCCGTCGGGCTGCCTCGTCGAGCGGCACGCGGAAGTCGACGCCCACGACCTCGGGCCCCGCCTCCCCCATGAGTTCGAGCAGCTCGCCCGTGCCGACCCCGAAGTGAATCCTGGGAACCCCGAGCCCGGCGACGTCGTCCAGCACGCGCCGGGACCAGGGCAGCACGTGCTCGGCGTAGAGGCGGGCCGGGAGGACGCCGGCCCACGAGTCGAACAGCTGCACAGCACCGGCGCCGGCCTCGATCTGCACCCGCAGGAAGCCGGCGGCGATCGAGGCCAGTCGGTCCATGAGCGCGGCCCACACCTCGGGCTGGCCCAGCATGAGCGCCTTCGTCCTGGCGTGGTCCTTGGAAGGTCCCCCCTCGATCAGATAGCTCGCGAGTGTGAACGGCGCGCCCGAGAACCCGATCAGCGGCGTACGCCCGAGCTCACCTACCAGGGCCCGCACACTCTCGGCGACCGGAGCGACGTCGTCGGGTTCGAGCTCGCGGATGGCCGTCACGTCGGCGAGGCTGCGGACCGGGCGCGCCACGACCGGGCCGACGCCGGGCACGATGTCGAGGTCGACCCCCACCGCTTTCAGCGGGACGACGATGTCGCTGAAGAGGATCGCGGCGTCGACAGCATGGCGACGGACCGGTTGCATCGTGATCTCGACCACGAGTTCGGGTCGCATGCACGACTCGAGCATGGCGACGCCTTCGCGCACCTTGCGGTATTCCGGCAGCGACCGGCCCGCCTGACGCATGAACCACACCGGCGTCCACGGGACCTGCTCGCTGCGGCAGGCACGGACGAGGGCGCTTCGCGCGGATGTGGGCACGGGGCCATCGTCCCAGAAGGCGACACGCCCGGCCCGCTGGCGCATCCCGAGACTGTCGGTGGCCCGTGCGACGGTGAGGACACCGAACGAGGAGGTCCCATGAGCATGCACCAGGCGCGCGTCACGTCACGCCCGGTTGTCCCCGCGAGCTCGCGCAGCGGGCCCGATCGCGAGGAGATCGGGCACGCCGTCGCCGCGGCCGTCCTGTGGTGTGTCGACTGCGGCTCGGAGGAGCAGTTCGACGCCATGGACGCCGGCGAGACGGTGGAGGGCATGACCGCGCCGCCCGACGCTGCGCGTGATGTCGCGACCGAGCAGCTGCTGTTCGTCGAGCTGTTGTGCCGCGGCTGCGGGGCCGGCTCGGTGCTCGGCATGCTGGCCGCCCTCCCGCGAGCCTCCGAGGCGCGTGCGCCGTTCGCCCGCACGGCCTGAGACCCACGTCCCCATGGTTCTCGTTCCCGTGAACGCAGCAGGCGCGTCGGGCGCGCTTCCCGGGCCGCGGTCGTCCTACGCTGCGCAGGTGAGCGGCCCCGAGCCACTGCCGGAGCCTTGGCTCCGTGCGCTCGCGGGCATGCGCAGCCAGGCGTCGCACCCCCGCGTCGTCATCGCCGACGCGCCAGCACCGGCCAGGCTCGCTCCCTACACCGCCGCGCTGACCGCCGACGTCGTTCTCGACGGGGACGAGGTGGCGACGGGTCGCCTCGTCCTGCTGCACGACCCCGCGGGTCACGACGCATGGCAGGGGAACTTCCGGCTCGTGGGCTATGCCCGAGCCGAGATCGAAGCCGAGCTCGCCGCCGACCCGCTCCTTCCCCAGGTCGGGTGGTCGTGGCTGCTCGAGTCGCTGGAGGCTCACGGCGCCGCCTTCGTCGAGGTCAGCGGCACCGTGACCCGGGTGACATCCGAGGGCTTCGGCTCCATGGCGTCGCACGGCAGCGCGCAGCTGGAGGTGCGCTGCTCCTGGACGCCGTCGAACGACATCGCGACGCATGTGGCCGCTTTCGTCGAGCTGCTCTGCACGGCTGCCGGTCTGCCGCCGTTGCCGCCCGGCGTCGCGGCGCTGCCCCGCCGCACCACCTGATCCCGACGCGTCCGTTCGCGCTCGTCGGCGGTACGGGCCCTTTCTTCGTGGGCAAGCACGCGTGAACCTTCAGGTGCCCCGCAGACCCGCCGATGGGCTTGAGGTCGGCAATTGTCTGCCGTTTCGTCTTCTTCGGTTCGGGAGGTGTCATGGCGGTGCTGGCAGACCGGGCGGGTGCCTACATTCCGCACCCACGTGCTGCGCGCTTCGGCGCGCTCGTCGCGGTCGCCAACCCCTTTGCACGCGAGGCCCTGGTCCGCGCGCTTCGTGGTGTCGGAGCCCGTGAGGTCCTGGAGGCGGCAAGCGCCGCCGAGGCCCGCGTCCGCGCTCGGGCGGGCATGTCACGCGAGCTGCTCGTCGTCGGCGCCTCGCTGCCCGACGGGCCGGGGCTGGGCCTGCTCGTCGAGCTGCGCAACCTCGGCTGGACACACTCCGTCATGCTGACCGGCAGCGACGACCCCTATGCCGTACGCGCGGCGTTGATCGCGGGTGCTCGCGGCTTCGTCGTGGCGTCGACCGACCCCGCTCCCGCCCACGGTGCCCGTCGCGACGGCGTACCCCAGGCGCGGCGTGGCTCGGCGGCCGGGTTGTCGGCGCGTGAGGTCGAGGTGCTCCGGCTCGTGGCCGACGGTCGCTCCAACAAGGACGTCGGAGAGTCGCTGGGGCTGTCGGCGCTCACCGTGAAGAGCCATCTCGCGCGGATCGCGCGCAAGGTGGGCACCGGAGACAGGGCCGAGATGGTCATCGTCGCCTTGCGTGCCGGCGTCATCGAGTGACGTCCGCGCGTCCGCCACGGCTCGCCGTAGACCTCTCACTGGCCTGACCGATGCCTCGGCGTGCCTTAGCGTTCACGTCGTGACAGAAATCGAGCTCGAGGCCGACGCCGTCGTCGCTCCGCCGCTCGAGCTGCGCGACGGCATCCCCACACCGCTCACCACCGCGGAGGAGGTGCGCGAGGCGGCTCGCCTGCTGTCCCTCGGAACCGGCCCCGTCGCGCTCGACGCCGAGCGGGCCTCCGGCTACCGCTACTCCGCGCGGGCCTACCTCGTGCAGCTGCGCCGCAAAGGTGCCGGCAGCTTTCTCATCGACCCGATCGACCTCGGTGACCTGCCCGAGCTCGGCGAGGTGCTCGCCGGGCCGGAATGGATCCTGCATGCGGCGTCGCAAGACCTCGCCTGCCTTGCGGAGCTCGGTCTGCGACCCACTCGGCTGTTCGACACCGAGCTCGCCGGCCGTCTGCTCGGCCTCGAGCGCGTGGGTCTGGCCACCATGGTCCATGAGCTGCTGGGGTTCAGCCTGGCGAAGGGCCACGGCGCTGCCGACTGGTCGAGCAGACCGTTGCCCGACGCCTGGCTGCGCTACGCCGCGCTCGACGTCGAGGTCCTCATCGAGCTCCGCGACATCCTCGAGGAGCGCCTGCGCCAGGCGGGGAAGCTCGAGTGGGCCCACGAGGAGTTCGCAGCGCTCGTCGGGTCACGCCCGCCCGCCCCCCGCCTCGAGCCCTGGCGCCGGACGTCGGGGCTGCACCGCATCCGCAAGCGACGCCAGCTCGCGGTGGTGCGTGAGCTGTGGCAAGCGCGTGACCGCCTCGCCCGCGACCGCGACACCGCACCCGGCCGGGTGCTGCCCGACGCCGCCATCCTCGAGGTGGCCCTCGCCCTGCCGCGCGACAACGCTGAGCTCGCGGCGCTGCCGACCTACGGTGCTCGACACCTGCGACGCCGCGCCGGTCTGTGGGCTGACGCGGTGCAGCGCGGCCTGGTCACGCCGGACGACGAGCTGCCGACCTCCGCCGCAGCCGTGGACGGTCCCCCGCCGGCCCGTTCGTGGACCGAGCGCGACCCGGTCGCGGCCCGCCGGCTGATGCTGGCCCGAACCGCGATGGGTGCGCTTGCCGAGCAGCTGAGCATGCCGGTCGAGAACGTCCTGTCTCCCGACGCCGTGCGTCGCCTGACGTGGTCGCCGCCCGCTGGGCCGCAGGGCGCTGACGCCAACGGGGTGGCCGCGTTCCTGCGTGAGCACGGCGCGCGCGAGTGGCAGGTGGGGCTCACCGCGCCCCTGCTCACCGAGGCGCTGCGACGGGGCGGCCTGGAGGAGCCCGAGGCGGCCGCTCCCGGCGGTCTGCCGGGCGAGGCGGACACCAGCGGCACGACGGACTGAGCGCACGACCCGACACGCGTACGTGCGAGCCGTGCGCTCGCCCTAGCAGCGCGTAGGCCACTGCGAGCCCCGCGTCACCTGATTTCACCCGTTCGTCGCGACCTGCGGGCCCTTGGTCCCGGATAGGTTCGCTGCGTGGCCATCGCAGCGGGACAGGCAGCCTTGCGGCGGGTGACCCTCGCCGTCTCGGTGCTCGACGAGATCGACCTGACGCCCGATGAGCACGGCGTCCTGCTGCAGGACGGCCCTTCCGTGCTGGTCGGCTGGGACGAGGTGGCCTACGCCCTGCGCGGCGCCGACCCCGAGCACGAGCGGGCCCGCCGACGCATACGCGACTGGTTCCGACTACGACGGGCGCTCACCTCGGTGACGGGCGGCGCCTCGATCCTGCGTCCCCTCGGCCTGCCCGTGACCTCCTCGGTCCACCCGGGCGGCTCGTGGGCCCATCACCGTGTCCTCGGGGGCGCGATCGACGTGGGGGTCGGCGCGCTGCTGGCGTCTCGTCCCACCAGCGGCGGCCTGAGCGATGGCGCCGACGAGGTGGTCGTCGCCGTGGATCCCCGCTGTCTCGCAGCCGCCGGCATCAGGTCACCTGCCTGGGGCGAGCTCGGCGCGCAGGCCGATCGCATGGGAGCGCTCGCCGCGACGCGACTGGAGCGCGAACCGCTCGTTCTCAAGCCGATGGGGAACTGCGACGTCGTCACCCTCCTCTGCACGGGTGCGCTGCGCACCGCGCTGGCGTCGCGTGACGCGAGCGGCATGTGCGCTGCTGTGGTGCCGATGCGACGGCGCGGCTGGCTCGACCCGTCGCGCACCGACCCCGCCTTCGCGCTCGCGGCTGCAGCCGCGACCGATGAGGACGAGCGAGGATTCGAGCGGCCGATTCTGGTGACTGCCGACGAGGTGAAGCTCGCGGCGCCCGGTGGGCGTCCCGCCGAGATCGTCCTGCGTGACCCGCCGGTGGCGCAGCACGCCCTGCGCGACGTCCGCTGGCGCTGAGGGGGACTGCTGTCAGCCGCCGCCGGCATAACGCGTCGTCTCGCTCGCGAACAGCCCGGCGTCGAGCTGCGCCACCGCCTCGACGACGGCACGGCTGATCGACTGCGCGTTGAGGCCCGCCTCGGCCAGCAGCACGGCCCGCTTGGCCTGGGCGAGGAAGCCTGTGGGGACACCGAAGATCTGCGGCGGGGTGCGTACGCCCGCGTCACGCAGCGCCGTGGCGACCGCGGTGCCGACGCCCCCGTCGCGCAGGCCGTCCTCGACCGTGACGACGAGCCGGTGGGTCTCGGCGAGCGCGGCAAGAGCCGGGTTGACCGGCTTGACCCATCGCGGGTCGACGACCGTGACGCCGATGCCGTGCGTGAGGAGCCGGTCGGCGACGTCGAGGCACATCTGTGCCATGGCACCGACCGCGACGACGAGCACGTCGGAGTCGCCCTCGCGTCGCAGCACGTCCATGCCGTCGCGGCGCTCCAGCGCCGGGACGTCGGCGGGCACGGCGTCCCTGGGAAAGCGAAGCACGGTGGGGGCGTCGTCGACGTCGAGTGCCTCGCGAAGCTCTTCCCGCAGGCTGCTCGCATCACGGGGGGCGGCGATGCGCAGCCGCGGCACGACCTGCAGCAGCGCGAGGTCCCAGATGCCGTTGTGGCTCGGGCCGTCCTCACCCGTGATGCCCGCCCGGTCGAGCACGAACGTGACGCCGCACTTGTGCAGCGCCACATCGAGCAGGACCTGGTCGATGGCGCGGTTGAGAAACGTGGCGTAGACGGCGACGACCGGGTGCATGCCGGCGGTCGCCATGCCCGCTGCGCTCGTGACCGCGTGCTGCTCGGCGATCCCGACGTCGAAGAGCCGCTCGGGATAGGCGAGGCCGAAAGCGTCGAGGCCGACCGGGATGGCCATGGCTGCCGTGATGCCCACGACATCGCGGCGCTGCGCTCCGACGGCCACCATCTCGGCGGCGAAGACGCTGGTCCACGACGCGCCGCTCCTGGCGAGCGGCTCCCCCGTCTCGGGGTCGATGACACCGACGGCGTGGAAGAGATCGGCCTCGAACAGCTCCGCCGGCGCATAGCCGTGACCCTTGTGCGTCAGCACGTGCACGATGACGGGTCGCTTGTAGGCGCGGGCCCGGCGCAGCGCTCGCTCGACCTCCTCGACGTCATGGCCGTTGACCGGACCCACGTATTTCAGCCCGAGGTCCTCGAACATGCCCTGTGGCACGACAATGTCCCTGAGGCCCTTCTTCATGCCGTGAAGGGTCTCGAACAGCGGTTGACCCACCACCGGCGTGCGCTCGAGCACCGTCTTGCCCCAGTCGAGGAAACGCTCATAGCCCTGCGTCGTGCGCAGCACCGACAGATGCGACGCGAGCCCGCCGACGGTCGGGGCATAGGAACGCTCGTTGTCGTTGACGACGATCACGATCGGGCGGTCGTCAGCCGCAGCGATGTTGTTGATCGCCTCCCATGCCATGCCGCCGGTCAGGGCGCCGTCGCCGATGACGGCGACCACGGTGCGGTCGCTGCGGCCTTGGAGCTGGAAGGCCTTGGCCAGCCCGTCGGCATAGGCAAGCGATGTGGACGCGTGGCTGTTCTCGATGATGTCGTGAGGTGACTCGGCACGGCTGGGATAGCCGGAGAGCCCGCCCTCCTTGCGCAGCGAGGCGAACCCCGCCTGACGCCCGGTCACGAGCTTGTGGACGTAGGACTGGTGCCCGGTGTCGAAGAGGATCGGGTCGCGTGGCGAGTCGAACACCCGGTGCAGGGCCAGCGTCAGCTCGACAACCCCGAGGTTGGGACCGAGGTGCCCACCGGTGGTCGCCACCGAGGCGATGAGGAAGTCGCGGATCTCGCGGGCGAGCACAGTGAGCTGGCCGGCGTCGAGCCTGCGCAGGTCACGCGGTTCACGGATCGTCTCGAGCAAGCCCACCCCCGCATCGTACGCAGGGTGCCGGGAGCAGGCCCGCGCAACCGTGGCCCGCTGCGCGCCTGTCGCCCCGCTGGACTACGGCGTCGCTATCCCAGCACGACCGGCACGAGCCGAACGTGCCGGCGTTCGCTGCGGCAGGGCCGGCGCACCTCGAGCTGAGCGCGCGCCGGCCCTAGAGCGAAAGAGGCCGCGAGAATCACCGGCCGGTCGACTCCCGACGGCGTCGGCTGATGGCGTCGACGCTCGCGGCGAGGAGCAGCACGCCGCCGGTCACGAGGAAGTTCACGTAGGATTTGTAGCCCATCAGGCCGAGCCCGTTGTCGATCACAGCGATCACCAGACCGCCGATGATGGCGTCGCGGGCCTTGCCCTTGCCACCGAACAGGCTCGTGCCACCGATGACCGCCGCACCGACGGCGTAGAGCAGCGTGTTGCCGCCTCCGGAGCTCGCCTGCACGGAGCTCAGGCGCGACGCGACCACGATGCCGCTGATCGCGGCGAACGTGGACCCGATGACGAAGACCGACACCCGCAGGCGCCCCACGTTGATGCCGGCGCGTCGGGCCGCCTCGGCGTTGCCGCCGATCGCGTAGAGGTGACGGCCATAGGTCGTGCGGCTCAGCACGAAGGTCGCGACGAGATAGAGAAGGCCGATCAGCGGCACGACGTAGGGAATGCCGCTCAGCGTGACATTGGGCACGAGCGCCCGGTTGACGCTCAGCGCCCACGTGAAGGCGATGAACAGCACGGCCAGGCCGACGATGCGCAGCAGCACGACCGAGAGCCCCGCTCCCACGAGCCCCTTGCTCCGACGGATCTGCAGTTTGCGCAGCTCCACACCGGCGTAGGCCAGGAGCGTCAGCACCGTGAGTGCCCAACCCACCGGAATGGGCAGGTTGGAGTTCGACAGGTTGTAGATGTGCTTCTCGCGGACGGCGAACGTGCCACCCTTACCGACGGTGTTGCCGACCGTGTCGCCGAGGACGACGTTCTCGGCGACGGTGAACGGCTCGACGAGGCGGAAG
>CAXSDR010000007.1:43992-53045 GCA_964236445.1 uncultured Motilibacteraceae bacterium
GGCCACAGGGAGAGGCCCTGGGCGCCGGGGAAGATCGCCGGAGTCACGACGAAGGACGGGATGCCGACGTAGGAGACCATCGCGCCGGCGAGCAGGCCCGTCAGGACGCCCGTGCCGAGCGCGGCGAGGATGGCGAGCCACCAGGGGGCGCCGGTGTTGAGCATGAACTTGGCCATGACCGAGGCGCACATGCCACCCGTGACACCTGCGGACAGGTCGATCTCGCCCAGCAGCAGGACGAAGACAAGTCCCATCGCCAGCACGATGATGGCCGCAGCCTGGGCGAGCAGGTTCGCGAAGTTGCCGGCGGTCGGGAAGAACTCGGGCTTCAGCGCGGTGAAGAGCGCGCACAGCACGACCAGACCGAGAATGGCCGGCAGGCCGCCGACGTCACCGTTGCGGACGCGACTGACGTAGTCGCGGATGGCGTCGCCGACACCGACCGGCTTGCGGTCGTCCACGGCGAAGTCGGAGTCGGCGAGCCCGGCTCGAGCAGCCGTCTGCTGGGTCATGATTCTCCTAAGTCAGACGGGTTGGTTAAGCGGATGCGTCGGCGGCGGCCGGGGCGAGCCCGATGCTGCCCGAGCGACCGGCCGTAATGAGCTCGACGATCTGGCTGTGCGTGACGTCCTTGGTCGCGACGTCGGCAGCCACCCGCCCGAGATAGAGGGCGGTGACACGGTCGGCGACCTCCATGACGTCGACCATGTTGTGGGAGATGAGCACCACACCGAGGCCGGCATCCGCGAGGCGGCGGACCAGGTCGAGCACCTGGCGGGTCTGAGCCACACCCAACGCCGCCGTCGGCTCGTCGAGCAGCACGACCTTGGAGTTCCACAGGACCGCCTTGGCGATGGCGACCGTCTGGCGCTGGCCGCCCGACAGGCTGGCGACGAGCTGGCGCACCGACTTGACGGTGCGCACGGAGAGCCCGGCGAGCGTGTCACGCGCCAGGGTCTCCATGGCGGGCTCGTCGAGCATGATGCCCGTGCGCTTCTCGCGCCCCAGGAACATGTTCTGGACGATGTCGAGGTTGTCGCACAGCGCAAGGTCCTGGTAGACGATCTCGATGCCGAGCGCGGCCGCCTCACGCGGTGAGTGCACCGTCACCGGCTCACCACCGAAGAGGTAGTCACCCGAGTCGATGGTGTAGATGCCGGCGACGCACTTGACCAGCGTCGACTTGCCGGCGCCGTTGTCCCCCACCAGGGCGGTGACCTGACCGGGCATGACCTTCAGGTCGACATCGTGCAGCACGTGCACGGCACCGAAAATCTTGTTGATGCCTCGTAGCTCGAGCAGCGGGGTGTCGGCCATGCGGGTGCCTCTCGGGGTTGCAATGGGATGTCCGAAGTGGGGTGCTGGGCCGACTGAGGCCAGCGGCCCCGGCACATCACGGACCCTAGCCCGTGGTGCACGAGATGTCGCGGGCTGCCTCGGTGTCGGCCGCCGGAGTACGCACAGTGGTCACCAGCCGGTCCGGTGGGCCCCTCGGTGAGGGGCGGGCCGGGGTCGGTGCTGCCCACCGGCGCTGGAGCCGGACGGCCCAAGGACCCGCACCGGCACGAGGCCGGTGCGGGTCCTTGGGGTGTCTGCGGACTAGGAGATGCCAGCCGCCGTGCACTTGTCGGCGAACTCGCCGGCGCAGACGTCTTCCTTCTTGACCGCACCGTCAGAGATGACCTGCTTGACGCCGTCCTTCTTGATGGTGATCGGGTCCAGCAGCACCGAGGGAACGTCGCGGGCGCCATCGGCGTCCTTGGTCGTGCCGTTGGTCTCGACCTTCTGGCCCTGCAGCAGCGCCACGGCCGCCTTGGCGAGCGCGCCGGCCTCCTGGGTGGCGGGCTTGTAGACGGTCATGCACTGCTTGCCCGCCAGGATGTTCTGCAGCCCGACGACCGAGGCATCCTGACCGGTGACGGCCACGCCGGTGATCTTGGCCTTGTCCAGCGTCTGGATCGCCGCGTTGCCCAGGGTGTCGTTGGCCGCGAGAACGCCGTTGACCTTGCCGCCGGATGCGGTCAGGAGCTGCTCGAAGACGGTCAGGGCCACGTCGGGCTTCCAACCGGGAACGGGCTGCTCGCCGACCTTCTTGTAGTTGGCGATCTTGTCGAGCACCGCGTGGGCGCCGGACGCGAACAGGGTCGCGTTGTTGTCGTCGGGTGAACCGTCGAGATAGACGATGTTCGACTTCTTGTCGCCGAGGCAGTCGGCGAGGCCCTGGCCCAGCAGGCCACCGACCTTGGCGTTGTCGAAGGAGATGTAGGCCTCCGCCGAACCGCCGAGGGTCAGGCGGTCGTAGTCGAGGGTCTTGACGCCTGACGCCTTGGCCTTGGTCTCGATGGCCGCGCCCGACTTGCTGTCGAGGTTGACGATCGCGAGGACGGTCACGCCCTGCGTGATCATCTGGTCGGCGATGGTCTGCATCTTGGTGGCGTCGCCGCCGGCGTTCTGGATGTCGTACTGCACGCCGGCGTCCTTGAGGGCCTTCTCCAGGACGGGGTGGTCCTGCGACTCCCAACGCGGTGACGTCGCGCTGTCGGGAAGGATGATGCCGACCTTGCCCTTGGGAGCCGTGGCAGCGCCAGTGGACGTGCCAGTGGACGTGCCCGTGGTTGCGCCAGTGTCGGCCGGGGTGCTGGTCGAGCTACTGCTGCTGCCGCCACAGGCCGTCAGGCCCAGGGACGCAATCGCGACGAGGCCGATGCCGAGTCGCTGGGTGCGCTTGATCCTCATACGGTGAGCTCCGTCATTTCGATGTCCAGGGAGTCCCCCGCGAGTGCGGAGGAATGTTGTTGCCCAGAACGTAGCGCCAGACCACCGTGCTATGCCCGCAATCTCGGTAACACTTCGATAACCAAACGGACGCAGAGGTGTGCTGGGGAGCCGCTTCTCACAGTTTTGCCCGAAACGTGTGGCCGTCGAGAGCCTGCGTGACGAGCTCGACCTCGCGTCCGACGCGCACCAGTCGGGCTCCCTCGATTTCGTAGGCGCGCACCGTCGACTCGATCGCCTCGGCGGGAATTCGGCCCCGGAGCTCGTCACGGGCGGTCGCGAGGCCGTGGCGGGACGCGACGATGCCGGCCGAGACGCAGTGCTGCGCGAAGCGCGCGAGGGCGAGGGGATGGCGCCGCAGCACCTCGTAGGCGCGGTAGTCGGCCGGGCACAGGTCGAGCAGCCACGCGGCAGCCGAGCGCTCCCAGCCCTCGGCACCGGGCAGGCGCACCTGTTCGGGCCAGCCCGGTGGCCCGGGTCGGGCGCTCACCGACGACCCCCGCTCAGCCCAGCAGGCTGCGCAGGACGAACTGGAGGATGCCGCCGTGACGGTAGTAGTCGGCCTCGCCCGGTGTGTCGATGCGCACCTGAGCCTGGAAGGTGGTCACCGTGTTCGACGTGGCGGTCACGGTGACCTCACGAGGCGTCCTGCCGTCGTTGAGCGCCGTGACACCGCTGATCGCGAAGGTCTCCTCCCCGGTGAGCCCCAGCGACTCCGCCGACTCCCCCGCCGGGAACTGCAGCGGCAGCACTCCCATGCCGATCAGGTTGGACCGGTGGATGCGCTCGTAGGACTGCGCGATCACCGCGCGTACGCCGAGCAGCGCCGTGCCCTTGGCGGCCCAGTCACGCGAGGAGCCGGAACCGTATTCCTTCCCGGCGAGGATGACGAGCGGGATGCCGGCCGCGGCATAGGACTGCGCCGCGTCGTAGATGCTCGTCACCGGAGCCTCGGCCTGGGTGAAGTCGCGGGTGAAGCCGCCCTCGGTGCCTGCGGCGAGCTGGTTGCGCAGGCGGATGTTGGCGAAGGTGCCGCGGATCATCACCTCGTGGTTGCCGCGCCGCGAGCCGTAGGAGTTGAAGTCAGCACGCTCGATGCCGTGCTCGGAGAGATAGCGGCCGGCCGGGGAGTCGGCCTTGATCGAGCCCGCAGGACTGATGTGGTCGGTGGTGACCGAGTCCCCGAGCTTGGCGAGCACCCGTGCCCCGGCGATGTCGGTGACCGGTGAGGTCTCGCGCGCCATTCCGTCGAAATAAGGCGGCTTGCGCACGTAGGTCGAGTCGGGCGCCCAGGCGAACGTGTCGCCCGTCGGTGTGGGGAGCGACTGCCAGCGCTCGTCACCGGCGAAGACGTCGGCGTAGTCGCGGGAGAACATCTCGCTGACCACGGCGCTGTCGATCACCGTCTGGATTTCGGTGCTCGTGGGCCACACGTCGCGCAGATAGACCGGCTGCCCGTCCGTGCCCGTGCCGAGCGGCTCGGTGGTGAGGTCGAGGTCCATCGTGCCCGCGAGCGCGTAGGCCACGACCAGGGGCGGCGACGCGAGGTAGTTCATCTTCACGTCGGGATTGATGCGGCCCTCGAAGTTGCGGTTGCCCGACAGCACCGAGACCACGGCGAGGTCCGCGGAGTTGACAGCGGCGCTGACCGGCTCGGGCAGCGGCCCGCTGTTGCCGATGCACGTCGTGCAGCCGTAGCCGACGAGGTTGAAGCCCAGCTTGTCGAGATAGGGCGTCAGGCCCGCACGCTCGTAGTAGTCCATGACCACCTTGGAGCCCGGCGCCAGCGTCGTCTTGACCCACGGCTTGGAGTTGAGCCCGAGCTCGACGGCCTTCTTGGCGAGCAGGGCCGCACCGATCATGACGGTCGGGTTGGAGGTGTTGGTGCAGGACGTGAGCGCGGCGATCACGACGGCGCCGTGGTCGATCTCGGTCGTCGTGCCGTCGGCCATCACGACCGGCGTCCGGCGCGAAGGCCGGCCGTGCACGGTGCCTGCCCCGCTCGCGTGCGGCGCCTCGTCATCGCTCGCGGTGCCGACGGCGATCGGGTCCGACGCGGGGAACGTCTCGGCGACGGCCTCGTCGACCTGCGTGGCGACGCCGTCGGTCGGCTCGTCGGTGACGTAGGCGGTGAGCGCGGCGCGGAAGCCCTCCTTGGCCTCGGAGAGGGCCACCCGGTCCTGCGGACGCTTGGGCCCGGCCAGTGACGGCACGACGGTCGCAAGGTCGAGCTCGGCGTACTCGCTGTAGTCGGGCTCGTGCGACGGGTCGTGCCAGAGGCCCTGCGCCTTGGCGTAGGCCTCGACGAGCGCCACCTGCTGCTCGGTGCGGCCCGTCAGCCGCAGGTAGCGCACCGTCTCGTCGTCGATCGGGAAGATGGCGCAGGTCGAGCCGTATTCGGGACTCATGTTGCCGATGGTGGCGCGGTTCGCCAGCGGCACCGCCGAGACGCCAGGGCCGTAGAACTCGACGAACTTGCCGACGACACCCAGGCGCCGCAGCTGCTCGGTGATGGTGAGGACCAGGTCGGTCGCCGTCGCACCCTCGGGCAGCTCGCCCGTGAGCTTGAAGCCGACGACGCGCGGGATCAGCATGCTGACCGGCTGACCGAGCATCGCGGCCTCGGCCTCGATGCCGCCGACGCCCCAGCCGAGCACGCCGAGCCCGTTGACCATCGTCGTGTGGGAGTCGGTGCCGACGCAGGTGTCGGGGTAGGCGCGCAGGACGCTCTGCCCGTCTGCTGCGGCCACCTCGCGCGTCATGACGACCGGCGCGAGGTGCTCGATGTTGACCTGGTGCACGATGCCGGTGCCGGGCGGGACGACCTTGAACTCGCGGAACGCCCCCTGACCCCAGCGCAGGAACTGGTAGCGCTCGAAGTTGCGCTCGTATTCGAGGTCGACGTTGCGTGCGAACGAGTCGGGGGCGCCGAAGAGGTCGGCGATGACCGAGTGGTCGATGACCAGCTCGGCCGGCGCGAGCGGGTTGATCTTCGCCGGGTCGCCGCCCAGCTCGACCACCGCCTCGCGCATCGTGGCCAGGTCGACCACGCACGGCACGCCCGTGAAGTCCTGCATCACCACGCGCGCCGGCGTGAACTGGATCTCGGTGTCGGGCTCCGAGTCGGCCACCCAGGCCGCCAGGGCGCGTACGTGCTCGGCGGTGATGTTGGCACCGTCCTCGGTGCGCAACAGGTTCTCCAGCAGCACCTTGAGGCTGTAGGGCAACCGCCCGGCACCCTCGACCGCATCAAGTCGGAAGATCTCGTAGGTCGTGCCGCCGACCTCGAGCTCGGCCTTGCTGGCGAAGCTGTCCAGACTCACGTCGCGTCTCCCTCTCCCCGTGCGGCGGCGTCCAGTCCCGGGGTCGGAGCGGATCGGTGAAACGGTGCGCGGGAGGGCCCCATCGTATGAGGTGGGCCCGACGGTTCTTCCTCGCGGTCGACCTCAGGAGCCCGTCGTCGGCCCGATCCACTGCTGGTTCGCGGCGCCGCGACAGCTCCAGAGAATCAGCTGGGTGCCGTTCGCGGTATTGCTCGCCGGGTCGTCCAGGCAGCGACCGGACTGCGGGTTCTGCCACAGGGTGCCCGTCGTGCCGCTGCGGCGCCACTGCTGCGCGCCGGTCCCGTTGCAGTCCCAGAGCTGCACCTTCGTGCCGTTGGCCGTGCCGCCTCCCCTCACGTCCATGCACTTGCCCAGGGTCGTCAGCGTGCCGTTGGCGTTTGCGGTCCAGTGCTGGTCGACCGCCCCGGTGAGGCAGCTCCACAGCTGCACAGGGGCACCTGTCGCACCGGTGTCGCTGCCGCTGACGTCGATGCACGCGCCACCGATGCCCTTGATCGTGCCGGCGGTCGAGGAGGCCGCAGGGGGACGCAGCCGGTAGACCGTGCCGCTGGCGTCGTCGGTCGCCAGGATGCTGCCGTCACGGTCGACCACAGTGTCGACCGGCCGGCCCCAGGACGAGGTGGAGGTGCCGTCGGAGCTCAGCCAGCCGGTGACGAAGTCCTGCTGGTCCCCGGGGCCGCCGGCAGTCCAGGGGAAGTTGACGAGCTTGTAACCGGTGGGCACGGACCGGTTCCACGAGCCGTGCAGCGCGACGATGGCGCCGAGGTCCGGCGCCGTCGTGCCCTGGGTGAACGTCAGGCCGAGCGGAGCGGAGTGGGCCTGGATGCCGAGCGTGACGGGCGTCGCGGTCGCACAGTCGGCCTTGGACCCGTCGGCGTTGAACTGCACGTCACGGTCGAACGGCATGTTGCGCAGCGTCGTGTCGGGGCTCGGGTTGCAGAAGGGCCAGCCGAAGAACGCTCCCGTCGTCACGTGGACGAACTCCTCCGGCGGGTGGTTGTCGACGTACGCCGTCAGCACCTTGGCGTAGTCGCCGACGCCGTCCCCGTCGACGTCGCGGTTGTCAGGCACTGCGATGTTGTCGCGGTTGTTGGCGACGGCCCACAGGTCGGTGGTGCCCGGCACGAAGGCCAGCCCCTCGGCGTTGCGCAGGCCGTGCACGACGAGCGCGCGGTTGGCGTTGTGGCCGTTCGCGTCATAGCGGTAGATCGCCGCGCGAAGCGGGTCGCTCACGGTGTCCTCGACGCACGCGTTGCAGGTCGAGGCGATCGAGACGTAGAGCGTGTCGCCGGTCACCGCGATGTTCTTGAGCGCGTGGGCGTAGGCGCCACCCAGCTCCGGCGTGCTGGCGTTCGGCAGCCCGTCGACCACCGCGGTGCCGGCGCGTGCCGTCAGGTCACCGTTGGAGTAGGGGTAGCGCACGACCTTGTTGCTCTGTGAGATGAACAGGTTCATCGCGCCGTCGACCGGGGCGAAGAGCATGTCGTGAGGTTGGGTGAGGCCGGTGACGAAGTCGCTGACCTGACCGGTCGGACGGATGATCTCGACCTTGCCCGTGCTCGGCTGGGAGACCAGGGCGTCACCGCTCGGCGTCACGGTGATGAAGCGGGCGCTCGGGATCCGGGCGAACACGGACGCCGTCCAGCCGGCCGGCACCGTCAGCGTCCGCGCCACGTCGAAGGGCGCGGTGTTGAGCCCGGCGGGCACCGACACGGTCACGGTCTGGCGTGCGGTCGCTGCATGCGCGCTGCTCTGCAGCCCGGGGAACGAGAACGACGACGAGGGGGCTGTCACGCCCGCCGCGGCAACGAGGGCGACGGCGCTGACGACGACCGCGGCTCGGTTGCGTCGCAGCCGTGGTGCGAGCACGAAGAAGGACGGCAGCGGCATGGGGGCTCCTCTGGCGGTGGAAGGCCCCCGGGCACCGTTGCCCGATGCGCCCCGTATCTCATGCTTTGCAGCGATTAGTACCACTTTGCGGGCCGAAGGGAAACAGCCTGAGGTCCGGGTTGGGCGCGTACGCCGTCCCGCCGGACCGACGGACCGCCGGCGCGGTCCGGCGTTCCGGGTGGCGTACGCAGGACGTGACGGTCACGATGAGCCGGTGATCGCTGAGTCCATCGCCGTAAGCGCCGACCTCCGGCTGACGTGCCATGTCGCTGGAGACGCGGACTCGACGCCCGTCGTGATGCTGCACGCGCTCGGTGAGACGGGTGCCGACTGGGAGATCGTTGCTCCGGCATTCGCGCGCGACCACCGCGTGATCGCCCCGGACATGCGTGGGCACGGTGCCAGCGACTGGCCAGGTGTCTACTCCTTCGAGCTGATGCGTGACGACGTGATCGCCCTGCTGGACGCTCTGGGCCTCGACGATGTCGTCCTCGTCGGCCACTCGATGGGAGCGGTGGTGGCGTGGCTGGTCGCGATGGCTCAGCCGCAGCGGGTACGCCGGTTGGTCGTGGAGGACGCTCCGCTGCCGTTCCCCCGTGAGACTCCGGTTCGCGAGCGCCCCGACGTGGCACTGCCGTTCGACTGGGACACGGTCGCGGCAATCGCAGCGCAGACCAACGACCCGGAACGGATCTGGTGGAGACACCTTCCCGGCCTCGCGATGCCGACCCTCGTTGTCGGGGGTGGACCCACCAGCACGATTCCGCAGGAGCTGCTCGCCGAAGCCGCAGCGCTCGTGCGTCAGGGGACGATGGTGACGATCCCTGCAGGCCATCACGTGCACAGCACCGAGCCGCAAGCGTTCACCGACACCGTGCTTCGCTGGCTTCACGACGTGTGAGGGCGCCCGAGCACACGGGGCTGCTTGTCGTGAGGGGTCGGCGGCTTGCTCGACAGTCGCCGAGGCCTCACGTGTCACTTCCGCCGTTGGCGGCGAGCAGGCGTGCGACGGTGCATGCCCAGTCGAGGGTGGTGAGGGGGTCG
>CAXSDR010000008.1:0-52973 GCA_964236445.1 uncultured Motilibacteraceae bacterium
CGTGCAGGGGCTCTTTGACGCTATGGCGCCGGGTCGGGCGAGACCCCGAGCCGCTCCCTGACATTCATGGCCAGGTCACGGAACTCTGAGAAGCACACCTGGACAAAACGCTGGGTGCTCCCGACCGCACCGTCGGCCGCCTTGAGATCGAACATCGGTTTGCGCGCATCGTGCGCGAGCGGCATCAGGCTGCGGTAGTTGCGTATGGTCGCGATCTCTGCGGTGAGCTCCGGGGTCGTCGCTCCCACCACATCGTTCGCATAGACGTCGGGGATTCGCCGCAGCCAGCGCTGATAAGCCTGCACCGGACGGTCGAGCCGCATGCTCGGCTGCATCACGACGTAACCGAGGGGCTGCATCTGCCCACCCGGGAGATCCAGCTGTGAGGCGGCTCGAGGCAGAGCCGTGCCTTGCCAGTCCGAGCGCCACTTCCGCAGCGTCGGCCCGAGGTTGCGCAGACCCTGCACACTGAAAAGGTCAGCACCCAGCGGAATCAGCACATGGTCGGCCGCGAGTAGCGCCGCACGGTTGAGGGCACCCAGACTCGGTCCGACGTCGAGCAGCACGATGTCGGCGCGCGTTGCCTCGGCTGCGTCACGGGCGATCTGCGACAGCGCGATCGTGGTCCGCACAGCAGCGTTGTTGCCGCCCGCCAACGTCGCCGGCCACTCCTGTGACAGGCGCTCTTCGAACCTGCTCAGCCCGAGGTCGCCAGGCACGAGCCAAAGGTTCTCCGCAACGGGATGCGGTTGCACCGCGGCGACGCCGCCGAGTCCCTCGACGATCGGGAACACACCGCCGGCGACGGTGTCGCGACCCTCCTCCGTCTCGCCGCCCCACAGGGCTTCCAATGTTGGCTCATCAAGGAAATGCGCCGTCAGGTTGGCCTGTGGATCGAGATCGACGGCGAGGACGCGTGTTCCGAGACGGGCCAACATGTGCGCGAGGTGATAAGCCAGCGTGGTCTTGCCCACACCGGCCTTGTTGTTGAACAGCGCCACGGCGGTCATGCGGCGCTTCGTAGGACGACGATCCAATAGTCGGGTGTGACCTCGAACTCCGGCTCCGGATTGCCGTTGCGCCTCAGCTCCTCGCGAATGCGCCCGATCCCTCGACCGAAGCGGTTGACATAGCCGAGCGACTTCATGGCCGCGGCAAGAGCGGGGTTGCGGTAGTCGTTGACCCGATCGAAGTTAGCCGCGGTCACGATGCCGAACGGGCCGCCTGGGCTCGAGATCTCCACGCGGTCGGCGAACCATGCGATCCGGACTGGAGAGTTCGAGGCGTCGTAGGTTCGGTGCGCAATGGCGTTCCAGATGGCCTCACGCAGTGCGGGCAACGGAAAATCGGCGCGCACCTCCTCGGTAAGCAGACCACTGCTGACAGGCCGTTGACGAACGTTCGCCTGCAACAGGCCCCCGATGGTGCGACTGGCAGTGATGAGGTTGTCGCGGATCTCCTCCTCGTCCTGCACCAGCGCACCCGCGTCCGACCCCGCGTAGCGGACGAACTGCACGTAGGCGCCCGGGACGAAGTGAGACGGGTCGAAACCGCCCAGCAGGATGCCGAGCAGCGTCGGTGTCTCATGGACGTCGACGAGTCGGAGGGAAGCGAGTTGCTGCACCCGAGGGCGCCCGTTCTCCTCCAGCACCTGCGGGTCGACCGCTGAGCTCACGTACGTCGACGCCAAGATCTCCTGGTCGAGGTCCGAGAGCAGTGCGCCGGGCAGGGGCCGTACGTCGGCTGTGAGCGAAGCCAGCGCGCCACGCCGTTCGGTGAGCAACCGCTCATCGGCCGCTGACGCGCGTACGGTCTGCGGCCCTGGCCGAACCCACGCGACGCCGTCCAGGCGCACCGGCGGGGTGGCCGCCGCAGTCACCCGGACCCGGATCACGGGCTTCGCGTCCCAGACGGCGCTCTCGACCACCATGGACGGAAGGTCGAGGATCTTCCCCTCGTTGCGGATTCCCGTGATCTTCAGCAGCGCATCATCGGAGACGTCCGTGCCGAAGCCGTCACCCATCTTGTCAACGCCGATCACGAGATCGCCACCGCCCCGGCCCCCGAGGTCGTTGGCCAGAGCACAGATGGCGCGACGAATGCCCTCTCGTCCGTCGGGCTGCTGCTTGAACTCGAGAACCGCAGACTCCTGGCGTCCCAGCAGTGCCGCAAGGTCTGTGCCGGCAACGCCGGGCGGCGGTTGCTCCGGCGGGGTCATAAGGCGAGCGTAGCGACCGCACAGTCGCCAGCACCTCTTCTCATCGAACACGCCAACGCCGATCAGGACGCGGTGGAGATCGTGTCCAAGAACGGCACCGCCTCTGCAGTATGCGGATGACTACCACTCACCAAGGAGACCGGCCACCTGCCGCAGTCACTGAAGAACGCCCGACCCCTACGCAGACTCCAGCTCGCCGCTCGGCGCGGCGACCATTCAGGCTTGCGAACTGGAGACGACCGAAAGCGCAGGTTCAGGGTCGCCTTCACCGCGGATGCATGACTAGCCCTTCGCCTTTGCCACCCCGAGCCTCGCCGCGGGCACACCCGGGAACACCGACCCCGTCGCGACCCCGCACCGCGTCTCGAGCACCTCGGCCAGGACCGCGCGGTAGTCGGTCGTGCCGGCGAGATCACCCTCGACGAGGGCCGTGGCGCCGAGGCCCGGCCACTGGCCATAGACCTTGCCCCCGTTGATACCGCCGCCCAGCATGAACACGGCGTTGCCGTGGCCGTGGTCGAGGCCGCCGGAGCCGTTCTGGGTCACGCGACGCCCGAACTCCGACAGGGTGACCAGTGTGGTGCGGCTGAACGCGTCACCGAGATCGGCCGCGAACGCTGCCAGCGCCTTGCCCAGCTCGGTGAGTTGGGTGGTCATCCAGCCGCCGTCGACGTGGCCGAGATTCTCGTGCATGTCCCAGCCGCCGTAGTCGACCGCTGCCACGCGTACGCCGACGCCGGCCTTGATCAGGTGCGCCACGTCGCGCAGGGCGCGACCCAGCGAGCCGTTCGGATATTGCGGTGCCGTCGCCGGTGGGGACACGGGCGCCCCGAGCCCGGCCAGCGTCCCGATGACGCCCAGCGTCGTACGCGCGGGGCGCACCACCGAGGCCGGTCCCGAACCGTGCAGGGTGGCGAGGACGGCCCGCATCCGGGCCCGCTCCCTGGCATCACCCGCCCCTGCGATGCCGAACGACTCGGCGTTGGTCACCGACAGCTCGGGATTGGGGCCGTTGAACGCCGTGCTCGGCGAGCCGTCCCCGACATGGGTCGCCGTGAACGGGGTGGGGGAGCCGGTGACACCGACCATGCGGTCGATCCAGCCCGTGCGCAGGCCAGAGCCGGGGGCGGCGCGCTCCATCTCCTCCATCGCGTCGAAATGGCTGCGCGTCGGGTCGGCCTGGCCGACCGCCTGCACGAACGCGAGGCTGCCGGCGGTGTAGAGCGGCAGGAGCGGTGCGAGTGCGGGGTGCAGCCCGAACATCGGGTCGAGCTGCAGCAGCCGCCCCGCAGGGATGCCGATGCCCGGGCGTGCGGCGGCGTAGGCCGGGTCGGCGGCCGGCACGACGGCCGAGAGCCCGTCGAACCCCCCGCGCAGGCTCAGCACCACGATGACGTCGCCGGTGTAGCCGGTGTCGGCGAGGGCCACGGACGCCGAGCCGAGCTGCAGCGTCGAGCCGACCACGCCCGCGCCGATAGCCACGAGCGAGGAGCCCAGGAAGCCGCGGCGCGACAGGCCGCGCTGCTCGTCACAGCCGCAGGGCTCCGTCGCAGGAGTTCCGGTCATCGCACAGCCGCCTGGGGGGTGTCGAGGAGCAGGGCAACGATGTAGCCGAGGCGCCAGCCGAGGGCCGCGTCACCTGGCTGCAGCGGATCGGCGGGACGCTTCTCCAGGAACTTGCAGATCGCGTTGCGGTGGGCCGGGGGCAGCGGCGGCAGCAGCAGCTTGGCGTTGATGCCTTCGACGAGCGCGCCGTGGGTGGTGGGCAGCGGCGACGGGAGCCACCGAGCAGCCGGCGGGTGCACCAGCTCCTTCGGCCACGAATTGTTGGCCAGGTTCATGTGGATGTTCCAGCGCGCCAGGGTCGCCGTCGTGCTCGCCCACGCGGGCGAGATGTCGGGATAGCCGTCGGGCGGGTGCCAGCCCATCGGCGGCTGGCCGAGCTGCTCGGTCATCCACCCGAGCGCCTGGATGCCCTTGGTGCCCTTTCGGTCAGGGTTGAGCGCCAGCAGCCGCACCGTCGCGATGAGGTCCTCGAGCGGGGTCTTGACCTTCTGGCCGCGGCTGGCCCAGAAGGCCGGGGACGTGAACAGCTGGCGCAGCACCGGGACGATCGCCGTGCCGCCGGTGAGGTAGGTCTTGGCCAGGGCGCGTACGAGCGCAGGCGGCGGGGTGTCGGCCACGAAGCGTACGCAGAGCCGCTGAGCGATGCGCTGGGCCGTGAGCGGGTGGCGCGCGAGATAGCGCAGGTAGGCCTGCGCGACGGCGAGCCCGCCCTCGGCGGTCGCGTTGTGGTGGACGAAACCGAGGACCTTCACCCGCCCGACGTAGTGGTCCTGCACCTTGTAGTGGAAGGCGCCCGAGTCGTTGTCGACCGACAGCCCGGTCAGGATGCGGGCCGAGTCGCGGACGTCGGTCTCGGTGTAGTGCGAGCCGAGCCCGACGGTGTGAAGCTCGAGCAGCTCGCGGCCGTAGTTCTCGTTGGGCTTGAGCTTGGTGCTGCTCGAGCCGTCGAGGTAGCGCAGCATCGCCGGGTGCTGCGCCGAGGCGAGCAGCATGTCCTCGAAGGTACCGAGCGCGTTCTTGCGGATCACGTCACGGTCGTAGAGGTGCCGGTTGTCCCACACCTCGCTCGACGGCAGGGTGACGTTGAGCTGGTTGGACCACACATCGACCATGACCTCGAGCAGCTGGCGCCGCGACCAGCAGGCGCGGGCGAGGTGCTGCTCCCGCAGGGCATACATCGCGTCCCACGCGAAGCGGTGCTTCTCGCGCATCTGCCAGGTGTTGAGGCGCAGGATCGGCCAACGGTCCTGCAACCCGTCGAACTGGGCGTCCTTGATGGTGCCCGGGCGGAACTGCTGCTCCAGCCACGGCTTCCACCCCATGCGCCCGATCTCGGCGGCGAGTGCCGGGGTCGGGCCGTAGGTCGCGCGGCGCATCAGGTGCAGGGCCGGGTCGGGCGAGACCGCGAGGGTCGTGGGATGCGAGCCCACGGCATGAGCGGGCAGCGGGTCGGCGCTCACGAGGGCGGTGGCTCCGGCGGTCCCGGCGATCCCGGCAAGGCCGGCGAGGGCATGGCGGCGGCTCAGGGTCACGTGGGCAACTATCGGCCACCTTGAGTCGGAACTACAACTCTTGTGCCTGCGGTCTGCGCCATGCCACGGCGACGGGGGCTACCTCACAGCCGCTGCCATCTGTTCAGCGGCCAGGCAATGGCCCGGACCTTGCCCAGGACCGACGAGAGGGGGATGAACGGCGACCCGAAGTGCAGACCGTTCCGAGAGTCGAGCGAGTGGTTGAAGTTGTCGCCGAGAACCCACACCGCATTTTTGGTGACAGTCACCGAGAAGGCATCGATGCATGCTTGCTCGGACCCCGCGGATCGACTGGTGATCGGTCGACCGTTCACCGTCATCGCTGCACCGGGTGCGTCGCAGGCGACGGTGTCCCCTTCGACGCCCACGACCCGCTTGACCATCCAGAACCGACTACCGCCTCTGATCGCGAGTGCATCCAATGATGAGCGTCGCTCCGAGGACTGCTTCGAGCCGCTCTTGAGAAGCAGCGAGCCTGCGGGGTCGAAGACGACGATGTCGCCGCGGTGAACGTGCCCACCGAGCTTCTGGACCACGATTCGGTCACCGACGGCAATGGTGGACTCATGGATACCGTCGGCACGAGAAACGTCTGCAACACGAATGTCCTAAGCAGGATAACCACGAGGATGCCGACGACGACGGCCGCCGAATATCTTGCCGGCGGACACCAATTCCGCCTTGCGCTCATTGGGTGCAATACACTTGTCATTGGCGGTTGGTCCCATCTTGCGTCGCAACGGGCGGTGAACTAGCCCCAGGGCTGGAAGTAACCGCTGCTGAAGGTTCCGCCGGTGCGGCAACCGCTCCATGAGCCGTCGGTCACGAGTCGCACGCCTCCGGCACAGGAGCCGTTGGAGAAGCTGGGGTAGTACTCGAAATACGTCTGCGGATATCCCGACACGTAGCCGTCGCCCTGTCCATTGGTGTAGACACCGGCTGCGTTGGCAGGTGCGGAAACACCTGAGCGCGCCGGGTGGCCCGGTGTTAGCAAAGCTAGCGAGATGAGCGAGAGGGTGCAAGGGCTGGCAGAATCCCTATGAAACCCGAATCAAATTGCGTGCACAAACAACCAGAGTGAGCTAGCTTGATATGGGCAGTCTTTAACGAACAAACGGACAGAGACGCAGCGGATTGAAATAGGCGGCCCGGACCGCCCCACCGCGCAGGGATGATCCGGGCAGCCGTTGTCGGCTCAACGGCCCTCATCGGGTAGGGGCGCAAGCGCCGGCTCAGTCGCGACCTGGGGAGGTGTCAGTGCGGCGTGAGCTGCCAAGGCGAGGCCGAGCACGATCGGGATCCACAGCGGCAGAGCCAGTCGCGGTATCTCGCTCTTGACCGGATGCATCGCCACGACGGCTGCACCGGTCGAGCCGAGGGCGAGCACGAAGAGGGCGACGTCACTGCGCCACCGAAGGAGCACAACCGCTGACAGGAGGAGGGCACCGAAGAACAACCCACCCCACGCGAGCTCCTGCGTGTAGGGGATCAGCACGTCGCGCTGCATCTGTAGAAGGCGCGACCAAGGGTCCGCGACGTCGGGGATCCCGGCCCGGTAGTGACTGGTGAACGTGTCCTGGAGCGACTCGTTCAAGGTGGGGAATCTCGCCGCCTTTGTCACCGCTAGCACGACCACGTTGACCACCAGGGAAACTGCCGCCAGGAATGCGGGTCCGCGAACACCTGTGCGGCGCGCCATCGCTACACCGAGCACCACGACTGCGGCCACCAGAGCAGCCCCCGCCGCCGCAGTGCCATTGGAGTTCTTGCTGGCGAATGTCCAGATCAAGCCGAGAGCGAAGACGCCGGCACCGAAGCCGTGCCTTTGCCGGGCGAGGACGAGCGCTACGCCCAACGCTGCAGCAAACAGCCCCGCGAACATCGCGCCCTCTGCCATCACCCGCGTGATATCGGTGCCGCAGGGGAGGGCATAGACGAGGGCTGCCGCGAGGAGAGCCGCGAAGCGACCTCCCCGGAGCGCGAGAGTGGTACTGAAGGCGAGGAGCCCGCACACTACGGCAAACGCGAGGGTTGCGGCGGCGAAGGCACCGTCATCGAAGAGGGGGTACAGCACGACTGCAGCGAGCGGAAAGCCGAATCGCGGGTTGAAGATGGCGTTGTAGCGAGCGACGCCGTTTCCTGTCTTGGAGCACTGAGCGAGATAGGACGGGGGGGCGCCGCGCTCCTGCCAGTCGCGGCAGATATATGCCCGCGCGCGCGTCGATGCCGCTGACTTGTCTGCGCCCATGTATTCGTAGGCGAGTCGCGTGTATTGCCAGGTGTCGCCACTCGCGCGCGGCACCGGCTCTTCCCAGCGCCACAGCGCCAACCCAGTGCACAGGATGAGCGCTATGAGCAAGGGGACGCTCAGCGGTCGGAGCGTCACACCAACGCGACGAGACATGGAGTCAGTATCACGAGGTCCGAGGCGGCTCCCGCCGCGAGGTCACTCAGCCGAGACGGACGAGCGCACGCCACGTGGCCGCGTCGGCCTGCCCGCTCGTGGACAGCCCGTGAGCACGTTGGAATCGCACCAGCGCAGCGCGCGTCGTCGCGCCGAAGCGGTTGTCGGGGCGCATGCCGAGCAGCGTCTGCAGGCGTGTGACAGCCGCACCGCGGCTGCCGAGCCCGAGCAGGGGGGTCGCCGACGGCGTAGGCACGAGCCGCGTCGAGCGCACCGGTTGGCGGAACACCTCGGACACCCAGACCCGGTCGCCGCGAATCGCGATGCCGATGCCGACCTCGGTGAACTGGCCGTCGAGGATGTTCGCGCGGTGGGCCGGGCTGGCGAGGAAGGCGCGGTGCAGGCCGGCGACGTCGTTGCCGAAGCCGACGTTCTCCCCGACCCAGCGATAGCTGCGGACCGCGGTGGTCAGTTGCGGGTTGTGCGCGAGCTGCTGCGACGAGGCCATCCGCGTCGCCTGTGAGCGCGCGACGCTGACCAGGTCACCGCGCGTGACGTAGGGGCTGCGTCCCGCCGCGACCCGGCTGGCGTTGGTGAGCGCGACGAACTGGCGCTCCTCGGCAACGGCGGCGCCGTCGGGGGCGACCACGACGGCGGGGACGACGCTGGGAACGGTGGCGAGCGCGACGGTGCCGGGCAGGGGACGCGCTGAGGTGGCGGCCGATGCCGGTGAGGCGAAGGCGATCCACCCCGACAGGAGCACCGTCGCCCCGACCGTCGCGACTCGCGCGGCGCGCGTGCCGACGGCTCGTGTGGTCAGCAAGTGGAGCTCCCTGCGGCAGGTTCGACCATGTCCTGCGATAGGTCGACGTCTGCCGGCGGCGTTCTGTTGGCCCGCGCGGGTGACGTCGGCCTTCCGGTGAGGCAATCTGGGTCCGTGCCCGAGCTTCCCGAAGTCGAGGCCCTCGCCCGCTTCCTCACCGAACGCGCCGTCGGCCGCACGGTCCGACGCGTCGACGTCGCCACCATCAACGTGCTCAAGACCTACGACCCGCCGGTCACGGCACTGGTCGGGCGCACCGTGACTGCCGTGCACCGCCACGGCAAGTGGCTCGATGTCGTACTGCCGGCAGCCGACGGCGACGGTGCGCCGGGCGAGGAGCTGCACCTCGTCATGCACCTCGCCCGAGCCGGCTGGCTGCGCTGGAGCGACGCCCTGGCGCCCGCGCCGCCCAAGCCCGGCAAGGGCCCGATCGGCCTGCGCGTGCATCTCGACGACGCGTCGGGCTTCGACCTCACCGAGGCCGGCACGCAGAAGCGGCTCGCCGTCCATGTCGTACGCGACCCCGCCACCGTCCGGGGGATCGCCACCCTGGGCCCCGAGCCGCTGGACCCGGCGTTCAGCGTCGAGGTGCTCGCGGGGATCCTGCGCGCCGCGGGCAGGTCGCAGGTGAAGGGCGTGCTGCGCGACCAGTCCGTGATCGCGGGCATCGGCAACGCCTACTCCGACGACGTGCTGCACGCCGCCCGGCTCTCGCCCTACAAACCCGCCAGCAACCTCGATGCCGAAGAGGTGCTGCGGCTGCACGCGGCGATCGGGTCGGTGCTGCACGACGCCGTCGGGCGGTCCGTCGGGCTCGCAGCAGGCCAGCTCAAGGCCGAGAAGAAGACGGGGATGCGGGTGCACGGGCGCTCCGGGCAGCCGTGCCCGGTGTGCGGCGACACGGTGCGTGAGGTCTCGTTTGCAGACCGTTCGATGCAGTATTGCCCGACCTGCCAGACCGGGGGTCAGGTGCTCGCCGACCGGCGCCTCTCCAAGCTGATCAAGTAGCGCCGGGCGCCTGTCACGGCTTCATCCGCGCATAGACTGCCGGAGTTTTCCCGGCCTCGTACGCGAGGACCGCCCAGCACCATCGTCCGACCGTCCCCGTCCTCTGGACTCGCCTCGTGACCCTGCACGACGACACGCCCACGGCCTTCTCCCGCCCGCTCGCCCCCGAGACGATCGGTGAGGCGGAGCCCGCGTCGGGAGCAGCGCTGCCCCCGTCCCGACGCGTCCGGGTGCTCCGTCGCGTGCGCCCCCGGCGACCCAGCCGGTGGTTCGTGGCGTGGGCCGTCGCGGCCCTGCTCGTCGCAGGCGCCGCGGGGTTCGTCACGTGGCTCGGCATCGGGCTGCTCGGTGCGTCGCGTGACATCAAGGCCTCCGCCGACGCGGGGCAGGCACAGCTCACCCAGTTCAAGACGGCGGCCACGGGCGGCGACCGGGCGACGGCCGAGAGCTATCTCGCGGCTGCCGACGCCAACCTCGCGCATGCCCGCCTCCGGGCCCGTGACCCACAGGTCCGGGTCGCCGCGCACCTGCCGATCCTGTCGACGCCGGTGGCCGACCTGCACCACCTGCTGAGCGCCGCGACGACCATCGCGGCAGCAGGGCACAGCGGTCTCGACGTCTACAGCCAGCTCTCTGGCGGCTCGTCCGTGATCTACTCCAACGGCAGGTTCGACATCCCGGCGCTGCGCTCACTCACAGTCAGCGCCTCGGCCATCGACATGCAGATGGCGTCGGCCGAGTCGGACCTCCTGCAGGTCAAGGGCACCGGGCTCAGGGAGAACGGCGTCCTCACCGCCCGCAACAGCGCGCTCACCCAGGTGCGCTCGCTGCGCAAGCAGATGACCGACGCGCTGCCGGTCCTCAGGGTGCTTCCCGACGCGGTCGGGGCCTCCGGCCCGCGCAACTACCTCGTCGCGGTCATGAACCCGGCAGAGCTGCGGGCGTCGGGCGGTGCGCCGCTGTCGGTCGCCGAGCTGCACTTCGACAACGGCCAGCTGACGCGCGGGCTCACGGGGACGACGTCGGAACTCACCGCGGGGCCCAACAACACGGTCAACACGCCGATCGCGTGGCCGCACGACCCGAAGGACCGGTTCTACATCGCCACGAAGGGCATGCCTGGCAAGGCGCCCTTCGTCAACTCCAACTTCAATCCCGACTTCCGCGTCTCCGGGGCCAATATGGCGGCGGCGTGGGGTGCCGAGTTCCCCAAGAAGATCGACGGCGTCATCGCGCTCGACACCAACGCCATCGCCCAGGTCTTGGCCGCTAGCGGTCCGATCGTCACGGAAGGCTACGGGCAGGTCGACGCGACGAATCTGCAGAGGAAGATCCTCGAGGACGCTTACACGCCGGAACTTGCCGGCAGACGGCACTCCTTGAACGTCGAACTCATGGACGCCTTCGTCGCCCGCCTCCAACAGGGTAGTTCGCTGGTAGTCAGCGCCAAGCGGCTTGCCGCTGCAGTGCCCGGGCGCCACCTGCAGTTGTGGTTCGCCGACCCCGAACTGCGGGCGCTGAGCGCCAGCAAGCGATACGACGGTGCAGTCGCCACTCCGGAGACCGGCGACCACATCGCTGTCTACACGCAGAATGGCAACGCCTCCAAGACCGACGTCTTCCAGGATCGTTCGGTTAGCGATGCGATCGTGCTGGCAGCAGACGGCTCGGCCATGGTCACCCGCACGGTCACGATTCGGAACACCTTCACGGTGACCAACCCGGTGCAGTCCACGGTGAAGAGGGACTATCTCTCCGGCTGGATGCGTCCTGGTGTCATCGCCATACTGCCCAAGGGTGCCGTGGTGACCAGGGAGCCGGTCGGCACAATGAAACCGTTGCCGCAAGGTGTCGACCAGGACGGTCGACCCTTCTACAAGAGCAACATGGAGATCGCGCCTGGGGCCACCGGCACCTGGGTCCTGCAGTTCAAGGTCCCGAAGCTGGCGGTCGTGTCCGGGAGCTCCATGACCCTGGACCTGCTCGCCGAGCCGCAGTCGATGGCAACCGTGGAGCAGGTCCACGTCGAGGTGACGCCGCCGGCCGGCTGGACCGCGACTGCGGCGACCGGCGACGGCGCGTCGATCGCCTCGGGCAAGGCCGTCATGGACGTGCCCGTGGACCGCGTACGTTCCGCGACGGTCACGCTGCAGGCCGGCTCGTGATTGCGCAGACGGTCGCCGCCGACCTGCCGACCGACCTGGCCGACGTGCTCGTCGTCGACGTACGCCAGACCGACGAGTGGGATGCCGGACACGTCGCGGGCTCCCTGCACATCGCGCTGATGGAGCTGCCGCAGCGGCTGGGGGAGCTGCCCGAGGAGCCGTTCCTCGTCGTGTGCCGCGTCGGCAGCCGCTCGGCCAGCGCGGTGCAGTGGCTGCAGGAGCAGGGCTTCGCCGCGACCAACCTGGCTGACGGGCTGTTCGCCTGGGTCGAGGCCGGGCGCCCGCTGGTGGGCTCCGACGGGCAGCCCGGCTACGTCAGCTGAGCACCTGAGCGCAGGCCGGCATAGAACTCCCGGCACTGCGCGAAGTCGGGCAGCAGCCCCTGCTCGCGCGCCTCCGCGAGGCTCGGAGCGACCGCGTCCTTGGGCGACAGCAGGAGCGCCACCTCGGTCGGCCAGGCGATCGCGAGCTCCGGGTCGAGCGGGTTGACCGCATGCTCGCGCGTCGGCGCATAGCCCTCGGAGCAGAGGTAGGTCACGGTCGCGCCGTCGGTCAGGGCCAGGAAGGCGTGGCCGAGTCCTTCGGACAGATAGATCGCGCGGCGGTCGACGTCCTCAAGCAGCACCGAGTCCCAGGTGCCGTACGTCGGTGACCCGACCCGGATGTCGACGACGACGTCGAGCACCGCACCGGTGACGCACGTGACGTACTTCGCCTGCCCGGGCGGCACGTCGGCGAAGTGCAGGCCACGCAGGGTGCCGCGGCTGCTCACCGAGCAGTTGGCCTGCGCCAGGTGCAATGGCTGCCCGACGGCCTCGCGGAAGGCCGCCTCGGTGAACCACTCGAGGAACACCCCGCGGTCGTCGCGGTGCTGGCGCGGCGTGATCTCCCACGCGTCGGGAACCCGCAGCTCGCGGATCGCTGTCATCGCGGACCTTCCAGCAGGGACATCAGATATTCGCCATAGCCGCTCTTGATCAGGGGTTCGGCGAGCGCCCGCAGGCCGTCGTCGTCGATCCAGCCATTGGACCAGGCGATCTCCTCGATGCAGCCGATCTTCTGGCCCTGGCGCGCCTCGATGACCCGGACGAACTCGCTCGCCTGCATCATCGACTCGAAGGTGCCGGTGTCGAGCCAGGCGGTGCCGCGCGGGAGGACGCTCACGTGAAGTGTGCCTCGGCGGAGGTATTCGGCGTTGACGCCCGTGATCTCGAGCTCGCCGCGCGGGCTGGGCCGCAGCTCGCGGGCCACCTCGACGACATCGGCGTCATAGAAGTAGATGCCCGGCACCGCATAGTTGCTCTTGGGCTTTGTGGGCTTTTCCTCGATGCTGACGGCGCGACCCTCTGCATCGAATTCGACGACGCCATAAGCAGTCGGCTCGGCGACGTGATAAGCGAAGATGCGGCCACCCTCGACAGACGTGCACGCCCGCAGGCGGTTGTCGAGCCCTTCACCGTGGAAGATGTTGTCGCCGAGCACGAGTGCGGCGCCCTGCCCGTCGAGGAACGTCTCACCGATGAGGAACGCCTGCGCGAGCCCGTCGGGCTTGGGCTGCACCGCGTAGTCGATGCGCATGCCCAGCTCGGACCCGTCGCCGAGAAGGCGCTGGAACGCCGAGCGGTCGTGCGGGGTGGTGATGATGAGGACCTCGCGCAGGCCCGCCTGGAGCAATGTGGAAAGGGGATAATAGACCATCGGCTTGTCATAGACCGGCATGAGCTGCTTGCTGATCGCCCGGGTGATCGGGTGCAGCCGGCTTCCCGTGCCGCCGGCCAGAATGATTCCGCGCATGCGCGACACACTAGCGGGGGTCACGGCGGGAAATCTGATCCCTTTAGACTGGCGGCCAACTGACGCCACCGAGGGGAGACAGTCGTCGTGCGGATGCTCGTCACCGGCGGAGCCGGCTTCATCGGCTCCCACTTCGTCCGCACCGTCCTCCAAGGCGGCTATCCCGATCTGCCCGCCCTCGCCGATGCCGAGGTCGTGGTCCTCGACAAGCTCACCTACGCCGGCAACCGCGAGAATCTGGCACCGGTCGCCGACTCTGCGCGCCTGCGCTTCGTCGAGGGCGACATCCTCGACGTGCAGCTCGTCGACGAGCTGGTGGCCCAGGTCGACGCGGTCGTCCACTTCGCCGCGGAGTCGCACGTCGACCGCTCGATCCTGGGCGCATCCGACTTCGTGATGACCAACGTCGTCGGGACCCAGACGCTGCTCGACGCGGCCCTCAAGCACTCGCTCGGGCGCTTCGTGCACGTGTCGACCGACGAGGTCTACGGCTCGATCGACTCCGGGTCGTGGGACGAGGCCCAACCACTGGAGCCCAACTCGCCCTACGCCGCGTCCAAGGCGTCGAGCGACCTGCTGGCGCGGGCCTACGCGCGCACCCACGGCCTGCACGTGACGGTCACGCGGTGCTCCAACAACTACGGCCCCTACCAGTTCCCCGAGAAGGTCATGCCGCTGTTCATCAGCAACCTGCTCGACGGGTTGACGGTGCCGCTCTACGGCGACGGGCTCAACGTGCGCGACTGGCTGCACGTCGACGACCACTGCCGCGGCATCGCGCTGGTGCTGCAGGGCGGCCGCGCCGGCGAGGTCTACAACATCGGCGGCGGCACCGAGCTGCCCAACCGCGAGCTGACCGAGCGGCTGCTCGCGGCGTGCGGCAAGGACTGGTCCTCCGTCGTGCCGGTCGAGGACCGCAAGGGTCACGACCGCCGCTACTCCGTCGACATCTCGAAGATCACCGACGAGCTCGGCTACGCCCCTCGGGTGCCGTTCGAGCAGGGCCTGGCCGAGACGGTGGCGTGGTACCGCGACAACCGAGCCTGGTGGGAGCCGCTCAAGGCCCGCGCGGCGCTGGCCGGCTGATGCGCTGGCTGGTCACGGGCGCTGCGGGAATGCTCGGCAGCGATGTCGTGCGGGCGGCGCGCGGCGCCGGCAACGAGGTCGACGCACGCGACCGTCGGTCGCTCGACGTCCTCGACCAGGCTGCGGTGACCGCTGCCGTTGCGGCGGCCGATGTCGTGGTCAACTGCGCCGCGTGGACCGATGTCGACGGCGCCGAGGCGGCCGAGAAGGCGGCGACGCGCGTCAACGGGGAGGCCGTCACGAGCCTGGCCACGGCGTGCCGGAGCGTCGGCGCGAGGCTGGTGCACGTCTCGACCGACTACGTCTTCGCGGGCGATGCCACGAGTCCCTATGCCGAGGACGCCCCGACCGACCCGATCAACGCCTACGGCCGCTCCAAGCTCGTGGGCGAGCAGGCGGTGCTGCGCGAGCTGCCCGAGGCCGGCTACGTTGTGCGCACCGCCTGGCTCTATGGCGCGCAGGGCAAGAACTTCGTGGCGACGATGGCAAGGTTGGCGGCCGACCGCGGCCCCGACGGGCCGGTCGACGTCGTCGTCGACCAGCTGGGCCAGCCCACGTGGTCCGGCGACCTCGCGCAGCAGGTCGTGGCGCTTGTCGTAGCCGATGCGCCCCCCGGCGTCTACCACGGCACCGCAGGCGGGCAGGCGACGTGGTTCGATCTGGCCCGCGAGGTCTTCCGGCTGACCGGTCATGATCCCGAGCGCGTACGCCCCACCACGAGCGCGGCCTACGTCCGCCCGGCTCGGCGCCCCGGCTACAGCGTTCTCGGCCACGACCGGTGGGCGGCCGCCGGTCTTCTGCCGCTGCGGACCTGGCACGCGGCGCTGGCCGAGCACCTCGGGTCAGCCTAAGCGGCGCTGCCGGATCAGCTCACGAGCGGCGAGGGTGGCGTAGCGCACGTTGCCGATGAGGTAGCGGCGCCATAGCCGTCGCGGCTCGCTGAGCAGGCGATGAACCCACTCGAGCCCGGTGCCGTGCAGATAGGCGGGCGCCTCGGGCTTCTGCCCCGAGAGGAAGTCGAACGCCGCTCCGACCCCGAGCAGCACGCAGCTGACATGCGGGACGAGACCCGCGATCACGTGGTCCTGGCGGGGGGTGCCGATGCCGACCCACACCAGGTGCGCGCCCGAGGCGTTGATGATCTCGGCGTACTCCCGGATGTCCTCATCGGTCGGGTCGCGGAATGGCGGGGCCGTCATGCCGACGATCTCGGAGCCGGGGTAGTCCTCCTTGAGGCTGCGGCAGAGGTCGTCGAGAGACTCCATCGTGCCGCCGAGCAGGAAGTGCGTCATGCCGCCGCGGGCGAGCAGGGCCTTCATGAGATCCGGCCCGCGGACGGGGCCGCGCGCGCGCTCGCCAGTGCGCAGCCGGTAGAACCACGACACAGGCGTGCCGTCGGGCAGGTTGTAAGCACGCTCGTTGAGCAGCTCGATGAAGCCCGGGTTCTTGTCGGCAAGGGTCAGTGTGTAGGCGTTCACCAGGTGCACGGCCAGGGGTCGGCGGTCGAGCGCGGCGGCCGTGATGTGGTCGGCGGCGTCCTCGGGATCGATGTCCACGATGTTGACGCCGCCGAAGCGGAACGAGCCCTCGAGGGCGGTCGCGACGAGCGGGTCGGCGCGTCCCAGGAGGTCGCGGGTCGGGTGGAACACGGGACTGACCGTAACCGACGCGTCATTCGATGCCGAATCGCCACGCTCACGCATGGTCACATCCGACTCACTCAACACGCTCATGGTTCTCCGTTCGACCGCAAACTTTGTGTCTCACCAACCCAGATGCACTAGAGCATCGACTTGGTTCAGTGCGATCTTCACTAAGTTCGGGCAGGCATCAGCGCTGTGGCCGAAGCGCCCGAGCGGCTCCTGGAACATGGAATACTTCGTCCTCGACCTCTCGGGCCGCAGCCCGCGACGCCACCAACGCCACCAACGCCACCGACGCCATCGACGCAGGGACGGAAAAACGCATGACCAAGTCAGCTCTCATCACAGGAGTCACCGGCCAGGACGGCTCCTACCTGGCCGAGCTCTTGCTGGACAAGGGCTACGAGGTCCACGGGATCATCCGTCGGGCGTCGACCTTCAATACCGGTCGCATCGACCACATCTATCAGGACCCGCACGACGAGAACCAGCGCATGGTCCTGCATCACGGCGACCTGTCGGACGCGACGATGCTGGTCAACCTCATGCGCGACATCGCGCCCGACGAGGTCTATCACCTGGGTGCGCAGTCGCACGTGAAGGTCAGCTTCGAGATGCCGGAATACACCGGCGACGTGACCGGCCTCGGCACGATCCGCCTGCTGGAGGCGATCCGGGCCTCACGGTCCGATACCCGCTTCTACCAGGCGTCGAGCTCGGAGATGTTCGGCTCGACGCCCCCGCCGCAGAACGAGGACACCCCGTTCCACCCGCGCAGCCCCTACGGTGCCGCCAAGGTCTACGCCTACTGGGCGACGGTGAACTACCGCGAGGCTTACGGCTTGCACGCCACCAACGGCATCCTGTTCAACCACGAGTCGCCGCGCCGAGGGGAGACATTCGTCACCCGCAAGATCACCCGCGCCGTCGCCCGGATCGCCGCCGGCCTGCAGGACGCGCTCTACCTCGGCAATCTCGACGCGGTGCGCGACTGGGGCTACGCCAAGGAGTACGTCGAGGCCCAGTGGCTGATGCTCCAGCAGGACCACGGAGACGACTATGTGGTCGCCACCGGTCACGCTGCCACCGTGCGCGACTTCTGCGAGGTCTCCTTCGCCCGCGCCGACCTCGACTACGAGAAGTACGTCAAGACCGACGCCCGCTACGAGCGCCCCTCCGAGGTCGACGCCCTGATCGGGGACGCGACCAAGTGCCGCGAGAAGCTGGGCTGGGAGGCCAAGACCGACTGGCGCGCCCTTGCCGAGCTGATGGTCGACGCGGACCGGCGCGATCTTGAAGACCAGCTCGCCGGCAAGCATGTTCGCGTAGAGCGCTGACGATGGCGGTTCCCGACCTCGCTGCCGGGCGCGACACGAGGGGGCGTCTGCCTCGCGCGGTGCGTGGTGGGCATGACTTGGGAACCGAACACGGGCGCGGGCGCGAGCGTTGGCGTCGTGTGCTCTTCGCCGCCGTCGGCGCGGGGGTGTTTCGCCTGGTCTCGATGGCCGGGACGCTCATCACGCTGCCGTTGGTCCTGCACTACCTGGGCAAGAGTGCGTTCGGTCTGTTCTCCGTCACGACGACGTTGGCGAGCCTCCTCGCCTTCTCAGACCTAGGGCTGGGCAACGGTCTGATCACCTCGCTCGCTGAAGCGCGCGGCCGCCAAGACCTGGCCCGCCAGCGTGGGTTGGTCTCGTCCGCTGTCTTCCTGCTCGTGCTGATCGCGCTCGTGTTGGGGGCCCTAGTGGCTGCTGCGGTCCCGCTGTTGGACTGGGCGGCACTGCTCGGTGCACCGGCGGAGCTCAAGGGCGAGGCGCGCAATGCCATTGCTGTTTTCTTCGCCTGCTTCTTGGTCGGAATTCCGGCGAGCGTCGGCCAGAAAATCCATTTCGCGTTCCAAGAGGGTTTCGTCGCCAACCTGTGGTCCCTGGGAGGTGCGGTGGTCACTATCGCGGCCACGGTCGCCTGCATCGCCCGCGAGGCGTCGCTGCCCTGGCTGGTATTCGCCACGATCGCGCCGACGAGTCTCGGCTATCTCGCCAATACCGCCTACTTGTTCGCGCGTAGCCACCCCGAGCTGCGACCCAGCCTGCGGGCGGTGGGGCGTAGCGAAGTGGGCGCACTAGGCAGCAGCGGCGCACTGTTCTTCGTCCTGGCGACGTCCGGCGCGGTCGCCAACCAGACCGACACCCTGGTTCTCTCCAGTATCCTCGGCCCCGCTGCTGTGACGACCTACGTCGTGCCGCTGCGGCTGTTCACGCTGCCGCTCACTGCGGCCGGTTTCCTCCTGATCCCCCTGTGGCCGGCCTACACGGACGCGCGCGCGCGAGGCGACGGCGCGTGGCTCTCACGCACGCTGCGGCGGTCCATGACGCTCACAGGTGCACTGACCGTCTCATCCGCGATCTTCCTGCTGGTCTTCGGACAGCACCTGATAAGGCTCTGGGTGGGGGACCAGGTTCATGTGCCACAAAGCCTGCTGGTCGTGTTCGCCATCATGACTGCGGTCAACTGCCTGCAAGGACCGGTGGCCATGTTCCTCAACGGGATGGGCATCGTGCGATTCCAGGTGGTGACCTCCATCCTGGCGGCTGTGGTCAACCTAGGCCTGTCCATCGTTCTGACCCATCGCCTCGGCGTCTCGGGTCCGATGATCGCCACGCTTGCGGCTACCGCCGTGTGCAGCACCGTGCCGTCGCTGGTCTTCACGCGTCGACTGTTGAGACGGATGGGCTAGGGCGACCGAAGCCCGGCAGGTCGTTTCGGGTGGGACCGCGGCGTGTCTGCGAAGAGGAAACTCCGCGCACCTGCCTCGGCGTAGTACACCGACAGCGCAGCGAATCGCTCCTTCTCCTCCGCCGTGCGCTCCCGCCTGACGGACCCGAGTTCCAGCGGCGCGCTGAAGCGGATGGGCACGTAGGCGCCGCGGAGCCCGTGCCGGTCCCTTGCGCGAGCCATGAGATCGTGGTCATCGTTGCCGAGGAAGAAGTGTTCCGAGGAGAAGCCGCCGAGCTCCCAGAACTGCTGTCGCCGCATGGCCAGCGGACCCCTCATCACGGTGTCGCTCACGTAGACCCGACCGCTGCCCACCTCGGGCGCCAGGGGCAGGTCGATCAGTGCACCGCACCGTCCGATCGCGCGGGTGGCGAACAGCTCGAAGCGGTTGGGGCGGTAGGAGCCGCGACGAAAGGCGCGTCGATCGATCGCGCGACGCAGGGTCCTTCGCAGCAGGCCCGTCAGACGTGGGAGCACGCCCCGGCTGGGTGGAAGGACCTCGTGGAAGGCATGCGCCCCCCGGCCACTGAGGGCAAAGAGCTCAGGGTGCCGGTCGAGGCCTGCGACCAGCGCACTGTCGAACCCAGGGTGCTCCAGCCGCATGTCGGCCTGGACCTCGACGAGGTAGGGGGCCGACGCTAGGGACGCAGCCAGGTTGTCGCTGTTCGTTTCGAAGATACTCTCGGACACTTCGGCGACCGTGACCCCGACGGTGTGCCCTCTCTGCAAGGGCAGGGCCGCCGCCCAGTCGGCCACCTTCTGGGCTGTCGCGTCGGTGCACCCGTCGGGCACGACGACGATCTCGTGGGGTAGGCAGGCACAGGAACGCATGGCCTCGAGGTGCTCCACGATGACAGCTTCTTGGTTGTGCACGGGAACGAGCAGGGACACCACAGCCGCCGCGACGGGCTCATCGTCGAGGGACCGCCGGATCACGCGAACGGGGATGCGCTTGGAGAACATCCCTGTCTGCGCGAGCAGATCGCCCAGCGTGAGGGTCTGCACCTGGCGAGGCATGCGTCTTCCGCTCTTGTCGAAGTTGCTCTCGTGAATCCTACTTTGCAGCCGGAGCCGGAAGTCCGATCTGCTTGCGGAAGCGCGGAACAGCGGTGCGCGGCTTGGCCGACCTGTAGAGTCCTGAGCCGCTGACGCAAGGACGTCCGTCCCGAGCGGCCCGCTGGTTGCGCTAGGAGGAGGACCCCGTGTCACGGGTGCACTTGATCTATCCTCACGGCAATTCGATCGCGACTCCCGATGCCATCGGACGCAACCTGGGCAGCTATCTGGCACGTCACCATGACGTTGTCCTGCATGACTGGAACTCCACCGAGCGAATCCGCCCTCGGCGCGGTGACGTCCTCATCGGCCATCCGCACCCGCTGCCCGGGACGATCCTGCGTCGAAGCTGGGACTCAGCGCTATGGTCGAGACGGCTGCTGTTGTGCCCTTATATTCCCGACCTGTTCCTCGCGGCCTTCACCGAGCCCTACATGGCGACCTGCGACGCCTATCTGGCGATCACGGGCAAGCCGTGGTTCGACGCGGTTCCCTTCGGTCCGACGGCCCACTGGAAACCCAGGATGTTGCACCTCGACCTTGCCATCGACCGGCAGGACTTCCCTGCCGTCAAGCAGCACTTCAACCCTCCAGGACAGCGCAGGTTCCTCTACATCGGTCACAACGCCTGGTATAAGAGCACGCGCTATCTCAGCGAGATTGCTGCCAGCGGCGGTGGAGCTGAGAAGTTCGGTTGGATCGGCGGGGACTCAGGGACAGACAGCCTGTCCGGCATCGCGCACCTCGACCCGCTGGGCCGTCTCGATACGTCGACAGAGTCGACTCGCAGCATCATTGCAAGCTATGACTTCCTCCTCACCGTGGGAGCGGGTGACGCCAATCCCACGACCATCCTCGAGGCTATGGCGTGGGGTCTGGTGCCCGTGTGTACGACGACCAGCGGCTATAGCGAAGAGCCGGGCATCGTCAACGTTCCCCTGTTCGACGTCGCGGCCGCCTGTGACGTGCTGAAGGGGTTGGACGAGCTACCCGAACACGAACTGCGGGCCATGGCGCAGCTGAATTCCGAGCGACTTGACAACTACTACTGCTGGGACAGGTTCGGGGCCCAGGTCGAGCAGGCCGTCAGCGGTGACCTTCCGCTCGGCCGCGTGCAACGATTGCCTCGGGACCGACGCCTGCTATTCGCGGCAGCGCGTCTGGTCTCTCCAGTCTCGCCGCTGCGGCGAGGTGGGCGGCAGCACGCACGGGCGCTGGTCAACTCCAACTACCCTTTGCCTGCGCGCGCACTGCGACGGGCCAAGCGTCTGGTTCGCGGCTGATCCTCCCAGTGCGCGATTGGCTCCGGCCGTGCGACCGCGGGTGCTGTTGGCCGGTGATGAAACGTCAGAGGAGAAAGCATGGATGAGCGTCGCATGTCGGTCGTCATGCCCAGCTATAACCAGGGCCGGTATCTCGACGCGGCGATCACCTCGGTGCTTTCCCAGGGTCACGATGTCGAGCTCATCGTGATGGACGGGGGCAGCACCGATGAGTCGGTCGAGGTTCTCGAGCGCTGGGCGCCACAGCTTGCTCATTGGCAGAGCGAGCCCGACGGAGGTCAGGCAGACGCGCTCAACAAGGGCTTCGCAAGGGCATCAGGCGGCATCTTCGCCTGGGTGAACAGCGACGACTACCTGCTGCCAGGAACCCTGTCCAGAGTGAGAGCCGCTATGGCGAACCAACCGCGCGCGGTCCTGCACTACGGCCATGCCGTGATGATCCGCGAGGGTGTCGGCGCCTTCACGAAGCCAGCGTTCGCCGTGCCCGACGCACAAGCTCGCGTCAGCCAACAGCACACGTTGGTGCAACCCAGCTCGTTCTGGCACCGCCAAGTGTGGGAGCAGGCCGGCGAGCTAGACGCCACCCTGCACTACGCCTTCGACTGGGAGTGGTTCATCCGCGCCGCGGCCGTCGCGCACTTCGACTTCAGCCCGAGCTTCTACTCGGTCTACCGGATCCATGACCAGCACAAGACCGGCACGGGCGGCGAGGCCCGAAGGCGGGAGATCTGCGAGGTCGCGCGACGCCACGCGGCCAAGCCGTGGCAAGACGACTACCTACGTCTGCTCGACTGGGAGGACAGGTTTGCGTCCGTTGCTGAGCGCCTTGCCTCGGTGAATGTCGGTGAGGGGCGGGCGGTCCTCGCAGCTGCACTTCTGCATGGCGAAGTGCCGCACGGCCCTCGTCAGCTCAAACGCTGGTCCACGATTCTGCGGATGTACGCGGCGTGAAGGTGCTGCAAGTGCACAACCGCTATCGCTCCGGAGAGCCGTCCGGTGAGAACACAGTGGTCGACGACGAAGCGCGACTGCTGCAGGAGGCGGGCGTCACGGTCCTGCGGCACCTTCGGTCCAGTGATGAGATCGACCACATGTCATTGTTTGACAAGGCGGCATTGCCCCTGAGGCCGTTCTACTCCCGAGAGGACGCCACCGCTGTCGCAGCCATCATCGACCGGCACGTCCCGGATCTGCTCCACCTACACAATCCCAACCCGCTGATATCGATGGCGGTCGTCGACGTCGCTGCTAAGCGGGGACTACCCGTGGTGATGACAGTTCACAATCACCGCCGCATCTGCATCAAGGGCACTTTCTACCGTGAGGGGCGTCCATGTCACGACTGCCTGGCTGCGGCGTCGCCCTGGCCGGGTGTCGTGCACGCCTGTTACAGGGACTCACGTGCTCAATCGCTGGTGGCTGCTGGGGCGCTCGTCGCACACCGCCGCAGCTATTCCCGGATCGATCGCTTCATCGCCATCAGCCAAGCCATGCGCACGTCGATGCTTGCGAGCGGCGTCGACCCGAACCGCGTCGTCGTCAAACCCAACACGGTGCGCGATCCGGGCGACGCTACGGCGACGGAGGCGGACCCAGGAGGAGCGGAACGCCGATTCCTCTTCGTGGGCCGACTTTCTGAGGAGAAGGGCGTACGCCTGCTGCTCGATGCGTGGGATCACCATCAAGATGGGACTCTGGGTGTGCTCACGCTGGTGGGCTCCGGGCCGTTGGAGGACTACGCACGCGCCCGTGTGCGAGCCCGCACGGACGTGCTCGTGGCTGGACGCCTGGACAGCGAACGCGTCGGCATAGCGATGCGCGAGAGCACGGTCGTCCTGGTGCCCTCGACATGGCAGGAACCGTTCGGCCTGGTTGTGCTGGAGGCTTACGCCCGGGCACGTCCGGTGCTCAGCACGGGTGAGGGTGGCCTTGCTGACTTGCTCCACGCCGACTGCTCATGGCGCGCCGCACCCACGGTCGACGCGTGGGCGGCCGCGCTGGCGCGGGTGGACCCGACAGAAGCGCGCGCGCGCGGACGACGCGCGCGCGCGCGCTTCGAGGCGGTCTACAGCCCAGCAGTCGTCACGTCGCAATTGATCTCGATCTATGAGGGTGTGCTGGCGCAGCGCAGCACGGGAGGATCCGCGGCCCAGTGAGCAAGCAGCGCAGCGCAACCCTGCCCAAGGCGTCACCTGCTGTCGGTTAGCGTGGCCCCTGGTGGCGGGCTGCCACCCACGTCCTCCGGGCGCCACCCCACGCCCATTTGCCGCGGTCCATCCGGGCCGAGCCTGCCTGTCCACCCTTGTCAGAAGGTGCCTCTTGACGAAGATCAGCGCACCGCGGCGGCCGCTCTGGCGACGCGTCGGCGGACGGTTGAAAACGATCCTGCACCCGCCCGGCCCCCCCACGATGGATGGCTATATCGCTCAGCGCCTGCCGCACGAGCGCGTGCTGCGAGAGCTCTTCAACGTGACTGACGTCGAGATCGTTTTCGACATCGGTTCTTGCGAGGGCGAGGACTCGATCCGCTATGGGCGACTCTTTCCCAACGCCCGGATCTACGCATGTGAGCCCATGTCGACCAACCGTGAGCTCATTGCCAAGAACGTCGCGAAGTACGCGGACCAGCAGCTCGCCGCGCGCATCACCGTGATTCCCAAGGCGCTCAGCGAAGAGCTGGGAACGGCATCGTTCTACGTCTCGAGCGGGCGACCGGAGGGGACAGAGAACGAGGAGTGGGATTATGGCAACAAGTCGAGCTCGCTGCTGCCGCCTGACCGCATGGAAGAGGCTTACGCCTGGCTAAAGTTCGAGAAGGAGATCGTCGTTGAAACGACGACGCTCGCTGAGGTGATGCGCGAGCGCGACATCGTGACCATAGACGTCGCACACATGGACATCCAGGGCGCCGAGCTGATGGCGCTGCGGGGCGCCGGCCGGCGCATCGCTGACGTGAAGACCATTTGGCTCGAGGTTGAGACTATAACTCTCTACAAGGGTCAGGCTCTGAAGCCTGAAATCGAGCAATTCATGGACGACCACGGCTTCACCAAGCTCATGGACACAGTGGGCGAGTTCGACGGGGACCAGCTCTATGTCAACACACGCTTCTTCTCGGAGAATCAGCTTCGAGCCGCCGCTGCGGTGAGGCGCTGAGGTCACCTCGAGGCGGTCTCAGCCGATCCCACCTCGGCGAGCCCACCAGTCCACGGCCCGACGGCCGCCGACGCGCCGGGCCAAGCGTTTGCTCGACCTGCGGCCCAGCACATAGAGGAAGAGGAGTGCGCACCATCCCGCATCGAGGATCTTGCGCGGGCCGGTCCAGCCGAGCACGTCGACGCGCGCCTCATGCATCTGCCACAAGGCCCGGCCGGGCCGGCGATCGCTCAGCCCTCCGTGGAGGAACCGCACGTCGAGCGAGTGCGTCACTTCGGGCACCGAAGCACGTCCGAGCGCGAGCAACAGGTGGAAGTCGGCTGCGATGCTGTATCTACGGTCGAAGCCGCCGAGTCTGCGCACCTCGGCCGTCTCGGCGAAAACGGTCTGATGAACGATCGTGTTGCGACCGAAGGCGTGGTGCAACCACGAATAGCCACCTGTGACGACCGGCCGGACCCGCCGCCCGTCCCCGTCCACCACTTCCGCGTCGCAGTAGGCCCATGTCCAGCCCAGCCGTTGATGTGACTCCACCATCGACCCGAGAACTCCCGGGTGGCTGTAGCAGTCGCCCGCGTTGAGGAAGGTCACCAGAATTCCCCGAGCAAGATCGAGGCCCTTGTTCATCGCGTCGTAGATGCCTTCGTCGGGCTCGCTGATGACCAAGGTGTCGGTTGTTGCCGGGAACGCGCCCAGCTGATTCAGACTGCCGTCTGTCGAACCGCCGTCCACGACCACGTGCTGGAAAGAGCCGAGGCGCTGTGTGCGCAGACTGCTCAGAGTCTGCGCGAGCCCGGCCTCGTCATTGAAGGTGACCGTGACCACGGTGACTGCAGGATCGGTCACGCCACATCCTCTTCGGGCCGGGAGAGCAGCAGCCGCCCAGCAGCCCAGGCGAACGGAATTGCTCCGAACGGCGACTCGAGAATGACGCCGATGCTCCCGGTGAGCGTGAGTGTCGCGACGATCAGCAAGGCGCACACATCGGTGGGGGACAGAGCATTCCTTCGGCGCAAGACGAGGACTGCCGCCCGCGCGAGCAGCAGCAGCACCGTGGCCAGCAGGAGGACACCGACCAGCCCGAGACGGGCGTATGTGTTGACCGCAAAGTTGTGAGGCTGGCGCACCACTCCGAACGTGTCTCCGATGGCCTGGTAATGCACCCAGGCGCCCGAGGCCTTGAGGAAGTCAGGCCCGAAACCGACGCCAACGGTCACTCGGCTGGCTGACTCGTGCATGTAGTTCAGGATGTCGGACCAGGCGGCAAGTCGCGCCTGCGTGGTCCCGCCTGGCGAGTTGTAGGCAAAGCTTGCGTTGCCGCTGAGCCGTTGGTAGATCGCGGTCCGTGGCACTCCGACCAGCAGGGCACCGCCTGTGACGGCGAGAACTATCAGGGTTGTCTTGGGGTGCCGCAGGGTGAGACGAAGCAGTCGGCGCAGCACTGTCGCCGCGACCAGGAACAGACTCAACACCAAGGACAGGAGCGCGGCTCGGTTGGGCAACGTGAAGGTGACGGCAGCCGGCCAGACGATCAACGCAGTCCAGAGCAGCCTGGCGCGGGCGCTGGTGGCATGGATCAACTGATAGAGAGACGTGCCGGCAAGCACGGCCAGCATCGCGCCGTCGAAGTCCTGACGCAGCTGCAACAACCGGACGGTCGAGGTCAGCATCGGTAGGCTGTCCGCCCACCCCGGGAACAACGACACGACGGTCACCACGAACGCATGCACCACTAGAGCGATCACGAGGACATTGACCGCACGTCGAGAAGCCGCGCGCGAGACCGGTACGAGCGCGAGCAGAGCCAGGGCGAGGTAGACATAGGGCGCGAGGTCCCGCAGAGCGGTGCCGCCGTAGTCGCCGCCAGCGAGGAAGCGCACGAACGCCCAACCGACGAGTGTCAGGAGCGGGACGACCGGCCAGAGGCGTCGGACGCTCAGCTGCACGGTCTTCCGGTGCCGGTGCAGCGTCCACCCCACCGCTGCCAGGACGAGCAGATCGGTGAGGAACAGCTGATGCTGCGGCACACCGACATAGCTGCCCCATCGTCCGGTGGCCAGGAGGAAAGCGACTGCGACTGTCCCTGGGAGCACCCAGCTGTCGGACGTCGGGGCGGTGTCACCCTGCGGAGCCGTGGCCGAGTCGCGCGGCTCAGCGGGCTTCTCGACGGTGCCGGTGCCGCGGCCGGTGCCGGTGCCGTGCAAGCGGGGACTCATCGGTGAAATGGCGCGGCCAAGGGGCCGGCCAGATCAAGGCGGTCGGTCTCGGCCGGCTGAGTCAAAGGTTTCTCCGCGGGCTGCTGGTAGTGGTCGCGTGGCTCGGGCGCATCGTGCACTTCGCTCTGTCTGCTCTCGCAACGACAGGCGATCAGCACGGCCAAGCTCACGGGTAGTGCAATCGTGGCTTGTTCGGGCCAGTCGAGCAGCAGCCCGCCGCCGAGGACCCCGCCGATGAGCAGAACTGGCGCGACCGCGAAAGCGATTGATCGCGTCTGCGCCATCGTCCGTCTGACCAGCACCATTGCCGAGAGGAGGAGCAATGCACCGTAGGCAAGGACTCCGAGCGTTCCCAGGTCCCCGAACAGACCGAGCGCGGTGCTCTGCGCGTCCTCGAACTGAAGGGTGCCTTCCTCGGTCAGCAGATGGCGCGCAACAGGACCTGGCGGCGGGAGCGCGACACCGTTGGCGGGCCCCTTCGCCAAAATTTCCGCAGCGTGACTGACGCTGTTTGCCGGGCCGAGTCCGAGGAGAACGAATGACGGCGAGCCCAACCGGATCTTCACCTCGGACAGCGAGTCACTGAGCGTAGGTGCAGGAGGGCCGTCATGAACGGGCTTGCCGTCGCCGGCAAAGGTCGCGAGGTCGCGCGAGTGACCCTGCAGGACCTCCCATGTCCCTTGGACGGAGGGGCTCCACCACAGGCCGACCGCGAGCACGGCCACCAGCCCCGTTCCCAACCCCAGGTGAAGGGCGCCGTCGGTGATGCTGCCTCGGCGCCACGTGGACGGGTGCAAGCGACGTACGTGGGCCGCACCTGCCAGCAGGGTCACGACCAGCAGCACAGGCAGCCAGATGACGAGCGCCGCCTTCGCCTCTGCATAGACCGCGAGGACCGCCACCATCGTGGGCCACCAGAACCGATAGCCACTGCGGTCGACCAGTGCGAGCACGAGACTCGCCGGCAGAGCGAACGCGGGCCACAGATTGTGCGACGAGGTGCCGTTGACGAGGTCGGCGAAGACGGGCGCGTGCTGTGGCACCTCGTCCGCGACGTACTGAGCCACGCCGAACGCCACCTGCAGCAGCACGACGATCCGCAACGTCGTGACCGCGGCGACGCTACGCCGGTGCTCTGCTGCCTGGGCAGCGAGATAGAGCGCGAGCGGAAAGACGAGAAGCACCGAGAATCCGAGCGCCGCGCTCGCCCAGGTGCGTGGCGACCCTGCCAGCCAGGCGAGGATGACGACCCCGGCGAGCGCGACGACCCCGGCGGACAACCACCTCGACGCTGCCGACTGGTTGCGCCAGGTGAGTAGGGCATGTAGCACAACGGCGCCGACGCACAGCGGCGTGAGGGCCGCGTCGAGGTTTGCCGTCGCGCCCGGAAGACCGAGCAAGCGCGCCGTCGGGCGAAGCGTGAGCGAGACGACGACGAGGCTGACCAGCGCCCAGTAGGCCACCCCGGGTGTGCTGGCGCGAGCAACGAGCCGGGCAGCTCGGCGCGGGCTCATGGGAGGCTCCCGGTTGCGTGTCGGTGCGGGCGTGTCTACAGGCAGGTGGACCGCCTCCTGGCGAGGATACGGGGCGCGCTCTCACCGGCAATGAACGGCGCCACGAAGCGCGTCTGCAGCAGTCGGAGCTGGCGCTGTGCCGAGCCTCTCTCACGGCGCTGAGGGTGACGATCTCCTCTCGTAGGTGAAACCGTCCTTGATGTGACCGGGAGTGCGCAGCGTCCAGGCGCTGTCGGGATAGGGGGTGCATGGCAGTGACTGCGCCCAGCACTGGTCGCTCGGCACGGGCACGTTGAACGTCACTCCAGCACGGGTGATCTGGCGCAGCCCGACGACCGGTGGCTCGAAAAAGCCCAGGGGCCCGGTGCCGGTGGCACCGATCGGCCCGAGGATGTGCGACTGCTGGAGGCCTCGGGCGGGATACGCAGCCGCAATGACGAGGACGACGAAAAACATCGGCCAGGAGATGGCAGGACGGTGATGCTGCCAAGCCCAGCTCAGCGTCCCCGCCGCCGGCACAAGGGCCAGGAGCCACAATGTGCCCGAGCTGAGTCGAGTGTCCGGCCCGAGGGCCAGCCAGGTTGCGGCCGACGCCGCTGCCGCGAGGCCCACGATGACGACAGGAGCGTTCGTCGCACTGTCGGGCCCCCCGCGCAACAGGCTCGCCACTGTCATCAGGAGGACGGCGACAACAGCCACCACGCCAGCCGTCACCAGAACCGCGAGCGGGGCGGCGTCAGCCTTGTGAACGGTTGCGACCGCAGCGCTGAGGACGCCGATGCCGGCGACTCCCGCCACGGCGAGGACCACGCGTCGCGCGTTGCCCGGTAGCCGGACCGCCCAACGACCGACCTGCGCCAGCGCCAGCGCAACCAGACCCGACGTGAGCAGGAGGATCTGCCCCAGGACCTCCGGGTCGTCGACGGTGCGCTGCGCCCAGGGGCGCACCCACCGGGTGTTTCCGAAGGCGTCCTTCGGGCTGAGGCCCGGCTGGCGGGCCCACGCGGTGATGATGCGCGACTCGTCATCGGCGATGAAGTGCGGCACCCGCCAGCTGACGGGCATTCCGAGCAAGCTTGCGGGATAGGCCGGATATCCGCTGAGAACGACGCCGTGCACGGCCCAGGCCCCCCAGGTGAGGACTGCCAGCACTGTGAGCCAGGACAGCGCACGCCGCGGCCGTTGCACGGTGATGCGACGAACAGCCACTCCGACGAGGAGCAGGCCACCCGCAACGAAGGTGAAGACGACGAGCTGGACGCGGAGGAGCGGCAGCAGCAGCAGCAGCGAGACCGTGGGCACCAGGTGGACCCCACCACCCGGTGCCAGGATCCGGCCGACATAGAAGGCCGCCGCGACCGCCACGACCAGCGCAGGCAGATCGAGTGAGGGGCTCGAGATGTCGATGGACCGATGGAGCGGCAGCAACAGGGCCGGCGTCGCCAGCAGGAGCATGATCGACGGCGCGTACTCCGCCGCCTTGCCTCCTCCGCGCGTGAGGCTGTGTGCGGCCACCAGGACCTCAAAACACAACACCAGCGCCAGGAGGCCGTTCGCGAAATGCCCGGTCAAAGGTTCGGATACGGTGCGCGACACGAGGGCGTCGTACATCAGCGTTCCGGAGTTGTAACCGAGGCGACCATGGAAATTGGCGATACCCGGGACCGCGGCGTAGGTACGCACCCATTCGATGGTCGGGATGTGATAGAGGCCGCTGTCGTAATGCGTGGTCGGCTGCAGGGCCCGATCGGCGAGGTAGACCGCTCCCACACCCGCAAAACCGACCCAGGGCAGCGACCACCGGGGGGGGCGGGTAGGCCTTGGCACCAATAGGAGCCCTGCCACCGCGACCGGGCCGATCACGACCCAGATCCAGGTGTGGATCGGAGCGACGAGGTGAACCGCGTAGAGGAGGGCCAGGGTCGCTGCAAGCCCGGTCCAGAAGTCCCCGAGCGACCAAGCAGGGGGCTCGCCGGTTATTAACCTGCGCACCACGCGCCCGACGCCGACCATGGCGGCACCGATTCCGGTCCAACCGCCGAGAACAGCCAGCCACGCCAGCAGCGTGTCCACCACGAAGAACCTCCAGAGACGTCGGCGCGTGCCGACGGACGAGGACGGGACTCTAGCCAGCGTCGGCCGTCGACAGTGCGGCGCGTGGCTCCGCCGACCGTAGCGCGGGCCGTGGAGCGCTTGTTAACATCATGGGCCGCCAAAGAACAGCGTCCGTCGGGGCCTGGACAACGGCCACCCGTAGGCAGCGCGCCCGCGGCTGCCGCTCACCTAGAGGACACCGTGAAGCTATCTATCCTGATGCCGGTCTACAACGAGGAACGTACGCTGCAGAGCGCCGTCGACCGAGTGCTCGCGGTGGACTACGGCTGTGACATCGAGTTGATCATCGTGAATGACGGAAGCGTCGATGATACGGCCCAGATCTTGGACAAGTTCTCGGACCCACGCATTTCGCGCCACGACCACCCGGCGAACGCAGGCAAGGGCGCCGCGATTCGCACAGCGGCTGGCATGTGTAGCGGTGACTACCTCATCATGTGCGATGCAGATCTTGAGTATGCGCCCGAGGAGATCCCGGGGTTGCTCGCGCCGGTCTTGTCCGGTGAGGCCACGATCGTCTACGGAACCCGTTCGTTCGGCAGTCACACGGCTTACTCTTTTTGGTACGTGATGGGGAACAAGGGCGTCACCATGGCCGCCAACATCCTGTATGACGCTTGGATCAGCGATCTCGAGACCTGTTTCAAGCTTGTTCCCACTGTCGTCTACAAGGCGATGGACGTGCGTTCTGTTGGATTCGGCATGGAGGCGGAGATCACAGGCAAATTGCTGAAGGCCGGCCTCCGGCCATATGAGGTCCCGATCAGCTATAAGGCGCGCAGTCGCGACGAGGGCAAGAAACTGACGTGGCGAGATGGCGTCGAAGCTTTGTGGATCCTGGCACGGATCCGCGTGGCCTATCGACCGCCGGCCTCGCTCAGGGCGAGCTAGCAGCCCGTCGGCCAGGCGACGCTGGCCGCGCGCGGCGTCGCATACTCTGTGCTGTTCAGCGACCGAGACGAGAGCAGGACCCCCGTGCAAGCGCAGCCGCTCGACCGTAACGCTCGCATCTACGTCGCGGGTCATCGCGGGCTGGTGGGCTCGGCCATCTACCGGGCGCTGGTGGCCGAGGGGTTCACTGACATCGTCGGGCGCTCGTCGCAGGAGCTCGACCTTCGCGACAGGGATGCGGTCGGTGACTTCTTCGACGAACAACGACCTGTCCATGTCGTGCTTGCCGCCGCCAGGGTCGGCGGCATCATCGCCAACAACACCTATCCGGCTGATTTTCTCAGCGACAACCTGCGCATCCAGGTCAACGTCCTCGATCATGCCAGCCGGGTCGGCGTGCATAAACTGCTCTTCCTCGGCTCGAGCTGCATCTATCCACAGCTCGCTGAGCAGCCCATTCGCGAAGACTCCCTCTTGACCGGTCCTCTCGAACCCACCAACGACGCTTACGCGATCGCAAAGATTGCGGGCGTTCTGCAGGTGCAGGCCCTGCGCCGCCAGCATGCTCTGCCTTATGTCTCGGCCATGCCCACGAATCTCTACGGCCCGGGCGACAATTTCGATCTGAGCAACTCGCACGTTCTTCCGGCACTGATCCGTAAGGTTCACGAGGCGAAGGAACGCGGTGACAAGGAGTATGTTGTCTGGGGGACGGGGACGCCGCGGCGCGAGTTCCTCCACGTGGATGACCTCGCGCGCTCGGTCGTGCTGCTACTCGAGCGGTACGACGAGCCGCAGCCCATCAACGTGGGCGTCGGCAAGGACATCACCATTCGTGAGCTCGCCGAAATGGTCGCCCAGATCGTCGGGTTCGATGGGCGTATCGTCTTCGACACCACCAAGCCCGACGGCACCCCGCGAAAGGTGCTCGACGTCACGCGCATCAACGCCCTCGGCTGGAAGGCTGAAATCGGCTTGCGCGACGGCATCGCCAGGACCTACCAGTGGTACCTCGACCACCGCGAGGAACTGCGCGGAACCCGCTGAGGTTGGCTGTCAGCCCGCGATGTCGCGGAACCACGCTATGGTGCGGCGCAAGCCGTCTTCAGTGTCGACCTTCGGCTCCCAACCCAACTCCCGTCGAGCCAGAGTGATGTCGGGTTGTCGCACGGTCGGGTCGTCCGTCGGTCGCGGCACGAAGGCGATATCTGACGACGAGCCGGTCAGGTCACGAATCCACTCAGCGAGCTGGATCATGCTCAGCTCGTGAGGGTTGCCGATGTTGACCGGACCCGTGAGATGCGACGTGCTCATGAGCATGATGGCGTCGACGAGGTCATCGACATAGCAGATGGAGCGAGTCTGCGTTCCGTCGCCTGCAACCGTGATGGGCTTCCCGTCGAGAGCCTGACCGATGAAGTTGGGGATGGCGCGACCGTCACCCGGGCGCATGCGTGGCCCGAACGTATTGAAGATGCGGACGATGCCCGTGTCGACGCCGTGAGCAGTTCGGTAAGCCATCGTCAGGGCCTCGGCGAAGCGTTTCGCTTCGTCATAGACGCCGCGTGGGCCCACCGGATTGACGTTGCCCCAGTAGGTCTCAGGCTGTGGGTGCACTTCGGGATCGCCGTAGCTCTCCGAGGTCGAAGCGAGGATGAAGCGGGCGCTCTTCTCCTTCGCCAGACCCAGCGCATGCAGCGTGCCGATGGAGCCCACTTTCATCGTGGCGATCGGCAGCTTGAGATAGTCGATCGGCGATGCCGGAGAGGCAAAGTGCAGGACCTGGTCCACGTGCCCGGTGACATGGACGTAGTCGGTGACGTCCGCACGCACGAGCCGGAAGCCGGGGCGTTCGAGCAGATGCGCGACGTTGTCGGGAGATCCGGTGAGGAAATTATCGAGACAGAGAACGTCTCCACCGTCGTCCAGCAGCCGCTCGCACAGATGTGAGCCGAGAAAACCCGCGCCACCGGTGACTACTGTGCGGATCGCCATGTCGTGCCCCTTGCCTCGTCTGTGGTCGCGGTGAAGTATCCCCCAGGACCGGGAGTCGGCGACCATGGGCGTGCGCCGCCGACCCGGGGCTCTAAAGTTGAGTCGCCGGCAACGTGTCGGCGCGACCTCAGGAGGCCCGTGTTCCCCTCGTTCGCCCGTTCCCGAGGGCTGATATGGGCTTTCGCGTTGCGTGACTTCCACACCCGCTACCGCGCAAGCGTGTTGGGCTGGGCGTGGTCCCTGCTGCAGCCCCTGGCTCAGCTCACCGTCTACGCGATCGTCTTCACGCAGGTCTTCCGTGTCGCTACGCCCAAGCTCGGCGGGGGGCACGGCTCCAGCTTCGTGCTCTTCCTGTTCACAGGGATGGTTGCGTTCAACTTCTTCCAGGGCGTTCTCAACGTCAGCATGAATTCGTTGAAGGCGAGTGGTGACCTGCTTCGCAAGGTGAGCTTCCCGGCGTACGCGCCCGTGCTCGGCTCCACCCTCGTGCAGCTGGTGCAGGCCGGCATGGAGCTGTGTGTGCTGCTCGTCGGCTACCTCGTGGTAGGAAATGCAGGATGGCCCTGGCTGGCGGCACCCGTGCTGCTGCTCGGCCTCGCCTTGATGACGCAGGGCATAGGCCTGGTCCTGGCGTCGGCGAACGCGCGCTACGGCGACGTCGCGTTCATCGTCGGCGTCAGCCTTTCTGCGCTCTATTTCCTGACACCGGTGCTCTACCCCCTCCAGGCGCTGCCCGACAAGACTCCGCTGTTGCGGCTGTTCGTCACCTACCAGCCCTTGTCGTGGTTCGTCCAAGGGCTCCATGACTGCCTCTATGAGCTGCGGTGGCCCAGTCTCGGCCTGCTCTTCGGCAGTCTGGCGTTCGGTGTGCTGGTCTTCGTTGCTGGTCTCGCGCTGTTCGAGCGCACGACGCAAGACATCGGGGAGATGCTGTGAGCCGCACCGGTGACCCCGCAGTCCAGCTTCGGTCGGTGAGCAAGCGCTATCGACGGCACCGTGACCGCCGCGGCAGTCTCAAGGAGCTCATCGTCCGTGGCCGTCCGCGCCAGATCGAGGAGTTCTGGGCGTTGCGCAACGTCTCGCTCTCGGTTCCACGTGGTTCGGTGTTTGGGTTGCTCGGTCACAACGGCAGCGGCAAGTCGTCCGCGCTCAAGGTCATCGGCGGCATCACGCGACCAACGTCGGGCAGCGTCGTCACGCAGGGTCGAGTCGCGGCCCTGATCGAGCTCGGTGCAGGGTTCCATCCCGACATGACCGGCCGGGAGAACATTCGGCTGAACGGTTCGATCCTCGGGCTGAGCCGCCGCGACGTCGAGTCCGCCATCGGCGAGATCATCGACTTCAGCGGGCTGGATGATTTCGTCGATGAGCCGGTCAAGACGTACTCCAGCGGGATGTACGTCCGTCTCGGGTTCTCCGTCGCCGTGCACATGCGACCGGACGTGCTGCTGGTGGACGAGGTGCTGGCCGTCGGGGACGAGGACTTCCAACGTCGCTGTCTGGACCATCTGCACTCGCTGCGCAAGTCTGGCTGCACGATCATCTTGGTCAGTCATGCTCTCGGGTTGGTGGAGTCGCTCTGCGACGAAGTCGCCTGGCTCGACCACGGTGAGCTCGAATCGACCGGGCCGGCATCAAGAATCGTCGAGGACTACCTCGCCCGCGTCAACGCCACCGAGGCAATGCACGCGCCCCCTGAGCCGGCGGCGGCGGTGGAGATCGGGGCCCGCTCGGGCACCGGTGAGGTGCGCGTGACGAGGGTCGAGCTGGTCGACGAGCAGGGATCACCCGTTCCGCACGCCATCGCCGGCGTCGACATGCGCTTGCGGCTGTGGCTGCTGGCCCGGGAGCAGGTCGACGACTTCGTGGTGGGTGTGGAGTTCCATTCCGACACCGGCGGACACGTGACGCTGAACTCCAGGCAGACGGGTGAGCGACTCGGCCCGATCATGGGAGAGCAGCCCGTCGACATCACCTTTCCCGGCGGGCCGCTCAACAGCGGGCACTACCGCCTGCACACGGCCGTCGTTGATGACAGTCTCACCAGGACGTTCGACCGCTGGACCGATGCCGCGGAGCTGATCGTGAGGAACGGCCCCGGTCCTGAGCGCTACGGCATGGTGACCTTGCCCGGCTCGTTCCGGATCGCGCGACGACACGCTGGCAGGTTAAGCAGTGACGGCATTCCAGGGCGACTCAGCCCTTCGGCCACACCCGCTGCTCGGGCGGCACCGGCTGGGGAAAGCCAGGCTGGCCCCACGCTGGATGGATGACCTCTGTGGGGGTGACCATCGGTTGCAGAGCTGCAGACTCGACCGTGGCCGAGAACAGTGTCCCGTCATATCCCCACCAGAGCCGGACATGTCCGATCGCTGTCTTCTGCGTCAACGACATGGTGGCGATCCGGCCGCCGTTCACGTCATCGGAGACGAACACCAGATTGCACAGCGTGTGCGCCACCAAGGAGTAGCCGTGCGCTACTGCAACCTCGTAGATCGCCAGCGCGGAGTTGCCCCAGCAGTGCCCGGGCGTGTTCACGAAGCGGATGTCGCTCGGAACGCTGGGGTTGAACTCGATGCAGACGACGTCTGCCCGCCGCTCGGAGCAGAAGTCGACGAGGACAGCCAGGTCGTCACTGTCGATGTCGATGCTCACGAGGTCGAAACGTGCCGGGGCCTGCGCGTCCGACAGGACCTGACGAAGCGAGGTTCCGGCGGGCCCCACCAGCGCACAGATGGCGTGCCCACCGAACTGCGCGACATTGCGCTGCAGCACGTCGGCCTTGTCGGGGTCTGCCTCGACGTGCACCCCGCGCCAGCCTCGCTCGATGAGGGCCCGGCAGTTCGACAGATGTATGCCGTCCCAGGCTCCCAGCTCGAGCAGCAGTCCATTCACGGTTCCGAGCCGCTCGAAAATGGCGGCGAGCACGCTGTCCTCGCCGAACTGCGAGAAGACGTTGAACCGCTCGACAGCCATGACGTCCAGCTGGTCCGTGCCGTTCGGAACGACTCTCTGCCCCGGGCGGCGATTGCGTCTGACCAAACGGCTGACTGGCATGACCCAAACCGTAACCGAAGCGGAGAACCGAGGAGTCATGCATGCGTGCCGTCCGTGTCCCGTGCCGTCCTCGTCGTGGGAACCGGTGAGGTGCGGTGGCGCGCTCGAGCTCGGCGGCCACAGCGGAGCGACGATTCATCGGCATCGCCGGGGACAATCAATTCCAGCTGACACCCGAGCGCCTGGGACCCGTCCCTGGCGAGGGTCAAGCGTGGCTCGTGCTCGCCTGCGGACCTCTCAACTGCAGGCATCAGCGGCCCATCAGTTCAGGGTGTAGTCGGCCAAGGAGCGGCGGTGGTCGGATGAGGGTCGAGGTCCCGCACTGCACGATCCCCTCGCGCATACGTCGTGCGGTCCGCCGGGTCAGCCGGTGGAACCGGGGTCGCAGCACAGCGACCCGAGCCTGCAGCACCGAGCTCGCCCCCGTGTAATTCAGCGCTCGGCGATCACCGTCGCCGACATGTCCGTGAACTGCATCATCGAAGGCCAAGCCATCCACCGTCCGCAGCGTCCGTGAACTCGACAAGACGATCCGCACCTTCGTCGACGGCTGGACGAGCGCTGCCACCCCTTCAGCTGGACCAAAACCACCGACGAAACCCTCAAGAGAGTTTCAGGCCACCGAGGACATCGGCGAGCGAGACCTGCGGACAAGTACCCAGCGACCAGCGAGGTAGTTCAGGGGCGCGGTGACGCAAAGCGAGCCGATGCCCGCGAACAGTGGCGAGAGCCCCAGGCCGTCCTGGAGCATGGCGAGAAGGCAGATTCCCACACCGAAGACGCCGAGGTAGGCCAGGAAGACGGCAATCACCTGACGTCCTACGCTGGCGACGCGGAAGACGAACCGCCCGCTCATCGAGGCGCTGAAGAAGAGCCCGGCGACGTAAGCGGTGGAGTAGGCCGGCGCAAGCGGGAGCACGTGCTGAAGAAGCCAATAGAGTCCGATGCTCAGCACCGAGTTGGCCGCGCCGAGCACCAGGAAGCGCAAACCTTGCCTCAGCTCGGTGTGGAGCTCAGTCTTCATCCGGGCTTGCGGGCCGTCAGCAGCAGCGACACGCCGGGCAGGCGGCCGACGGGCAGATAGCGCTCCGCGACGACGACGGCGCGCAGAGCCAGGTTTAGCGGCCCGCTCGGCTCATCCAGGTCGCTCCCGGTTGACGAGCGACGCTTCATGGCCACGACCGGGCGCAGCAGCACGTTCCAGGAGCGGATCGTGACGTCTTGGAAGCCGGCCCCGGAGACGAGCGCGAGCAGTTGCGCCCTCTCATAACGCCTGACGTGGTCAACCGCAACGTCATGTGCGGACCACAGCCGCATGTCCGCCGGAACCGCGACGAGGAGGAGGCCGCCGGGCGCCAGACAGCGGAAGAGCTCCGCGGTCGCTCTCTGGTCGTCCTCGATGTGCTCGAGGACGTCGAAGGCAACGGCCAGACCCAGTTGCCCGTCCGCGATCGGTAGTGCGGTGGCGTCACCGCGCGCCACCGTGAGGCCCCGTCCTTGGGCCAGCGCCGCACCCGCCACCGAATATTCGAGGGCAAGGCACTCATAGCCGGCCGCCCGCATCACCCGGGTGTTGCCCCCAGCCGCGGCTCCGACGTCGAGGGCTCTGCCCCGCTGCTGCCGGGTCGTCAGGGCCTTGGCGATCAGCCAGCGTCGTTCGGCGTACCACCAGTGCCGGTCCTCGAGGCGGCCCAACTTCTCGATCTCCTGCTTCTCCATCGCCGTTAGTATGCCGGAGCCTGGTCAACGACTCGAGGGAGCCCACGTGTTGTCGGTGGTCGTGCCGATGTTCAACGAGGAGGACTCGCTTCCCCTCTTCGTCCAAAGACTTCGTCCCATTCTCGATGCATTGACGGTTCCCTACGAGGTGGTTTGCGTCGACGACGGCAGTCTGGACGGCACTGCGGGCGCGCTCGCGTCGCAAACTGAGGGCTGGCCGGAGCTGCGTCTCGTACGCCTGCGCCGCAATGCGGGCCATCAGGCGGCTCTGACCGCCGGATTGGACGCGTCGCGCGGCGACTGGGTGGTGACGATCGATGCCGATCTGCAGGACCCGCCCGAGGTCATCCCGCAGATGCTCACGGCGGCGGTGGCGAGCGGGGTGGACGTCGTCTACGGCGTGCGCAACGACCGCAGCTCCGACTCCTGGTTCAAACGGACGACCGCTTCGATGTACTACCGGCTGATGCGCCGAAGCGCCGGCGTGGAGCTACCGCATCATGCCGGCGACTTCCGACTTCTCAGCCGGGCCGCCGTGCTCGAGCTGGCCGCGCTGCCCGAGCAGGGCCGGGTCTATCGGCTGCTCATCCCGTATATGGGATTTCGGAGCGCTACGGTGGAATATGTGCGCGATGCCCGGGTCGCGGGGGAGAGCAAATATCCGCTGCACAAGATGGTCAAGCTCGCGGCCGAGAGTTTCCTGTCGTTTACGACGGCGCCATTGCGCTTCGCCACCTGGTTGGGGCTGCTCGGGGGCGTTGTGTGCTCCGCGTTCGCTCTGCTGGCGTTGTTCGCCTACTTCGCAGGCTCGACGCTTCCCGGGTGGGCGTCGGTCGCCATCGTCCTGGGCTTCGCCAGCGCAACGCAGTTCCTGTTCCTCGGACTGCTAGGCGAATACGTTGCCCGGATCTACGCCGAGCTTCAGGCTCGCCCCCGTTATTTCGTCGAACCAAGTGATGCTGGCGATGCTGAGTCGATTCACCCCGGCCAAGACGTTCGCCGCGTCGGACGTCAGACCGCGCAAGTTCTCCCGTCCCTGCCCGACCTTTAGACTGCCGGTGGCGGTTCCTCTGACCGCGCCGAGTGCGGTCAACCCCCAGTGGAGTCACGATGCAGTTGAGCGACCGGTCCATTCGCGAGAGCGCACACACGCCGGTAGCGGAGTCGGAGCCGGACGGCCGTGCACCCGGCGGCTTCGGCTTGCACCGCCTGCGCGCCCTCACCCACCGTCGGCAGCGTAAGAGCAGGTCAGCTGTTTTCGCTGTCGGTTGGCTCGCCGTCGCCGCAACACCCGGCTTGATCGTCTTCCTGCTACTCTTCCGATCAATTCTGGACCCGCGGCACATGGGGTGGTTGTTCGCCAACAACCCGATCACCTTCGACATCGCGACGTCCGGAATGGGTTGGCTTTATTTCTCCAACGACTCCTGGCGCTGGCCGATCGGCAGCAATCCGCACTACGGCGGACATGTCGCTGATTCACTTCTGTTCAGCGACTCGATGCCGAGCTTCTCTGTGCCACTCAAGCTTCTCTTCAAGCTCGTCGGCAGCGGGGGCGAGACCCAAGTGCTCGGCTTGTCGCTGCTCACATGTCTTTTATTGCAATCAGCTTTCGGCCACGCATTGATCCGGACTCTCGGCGGCAGTCGCTTGCTGGCGGTGCTGGGTTCGGTCTTCTTCGTCACATCTCCGGTCCTGCTGTTCCGGTGGAACATCGCCTCTCTCTTCTGGCAGTGGCTGGTTCTGGCCGGAATGCTCATCGTGGTGTCACAGCTGCCTCCCTGGAAGCGCACCCTGTCATGGTCGTTGCTCGTCATCGTCGCCAGCGGAATCACGCCCTATATCGCCCTCATGACTTTGTGCACGGCTGGTTTCGACCAGCTTGTGCGAGGTGTCGTGCACCGTGCGTGGCTTTGGACCGTCGCGGGGCTCGCCTTGGTGGGTGGCAGCGCCTACGTCGGGCTCGTGACATGGGGAACGTTTTCCATCCCGTCCGGAGAGGCACCTCTCACTGACCTGGGCCTCTACTCCGCGAATCTCCTGGCGCTCGTAGACGGTTCTGGCCTCAGCTACTTCGTCGGAGACGTGCGCGGAGGGACCGGCGAAGGGACTCTCTTTGTTGGTGGGGGCGTGCTTGTCCTTCTGTTCTGTGCGACAGGTGCACTGCTGACGTCGCCTTGGACGCGTCCGACGCTCGCGAGCGTGAAAGACTCTGTCGAGAGACGACCAGCAGTTGCGGTTCTTGCGGTATCAAGTGCTTTTCTCGCGATGCTGGCGGCGCTTCCCGTCTTGCGTTTGGGCGGCGCCGGCCGGACGCTGCCGTTGCCCGACAAGTTTCTGCATATCCTCGCCATCTTCCGCGCCAACGGGCGTTTCGGCTGGCCTTTGATGTATCTCGTAATGTTGGTTGCCGTGTTGTTCGCAGCACGTATCTTCAGAGGTCGCGGCACGGCAGTGGTCGCTGTTGCCCTGCTTCTACAGCTCGTCGACACCCAGAATGTCTTTCGAGCGGTTCACACACAGGTGACAGCATCGGCTCGACAGATGCCGGAACATCAGATGGAGCTGGACCCCATCATGCAGAGCCCAGGCATCACCGCATTCGAGGTCGTCCCAGCTTTTCCTTACCCACCAGATCTGCCCTATCGCGAGCTCGGCCTCGCAGCCGAAAGGGCGGGGTTGCCGACGACCTCCATGGGCTATTTCAATCGTTACGACACCGCCGCCATCGGCCGAATCCAGGCGGCGGGTCTGGCAGCCGTGCAAGGACGTCATCTGAGGCGCGACACGATCTACGTCGTCAAAAAGGATTTGTACGATGCCAACCTCAGGGCTTGGCCAGGCGCGCGGGCGCTCCTGGCTCTCGACGGATGGGAGGTCGTGCGAGCGGCTGACTGATTGCGCATGTTGGTCACCGCACCTGCGTCGTAATGAACCTGAGCTGCACATAGTTGCGCTCACCGCCGGCAGTGCACGGCGTACTTGTGCTCACGACCGGCAGCTCAGCGCGACCTCTGGCGTCCAGCGGCACCCGCAAGTTGGTCCAGAACGCCGTACTGACGTCCAGCGATCTGTTTCCGACCGTCACGGCGGCCGGCCCGCATGCAGGCGGCGTGAGCGCCATCTCCACGGAAACCGTCGTAGACGGGCGCCCGCGAAGCAGCAGGGTCCCCCGAGGCTCGTTCATCCACCAGCTGTTGCCGACGGCATCGAGCTCCGGTCGCCTGAAACCGGCGATCGGAACCACCCAGGGCACCGCACCTGGTGCGAGCACTGCCGTGGCGGGCGCCGTGATATCGGCATATGTCGATCGGCCAGCTGCGCCGACCGCGCACGGTGGGGATGCCGACACCATGCTGACGCGGGACGCGCCGGAGGCTCCGAGCCGAACAACGGTCGAGACATCTGTCGGATGGTCAATGAGGTGCGTCTCGCCGTTCACTGCAACCCTGGCGGCCCCGCACGTGGGTGCGGTGAGCCGCAAGACGACGTACAGGACGGACGAGGGGCGTCCGGTGACCCGTAGCTCCGCCCGTGGTGCTGTGACTGCCCAAGCATCCGCTCCGGTGGCGACCAAGCCTGTGAGCGCCGCTACGCCTGACGGGCCTGCCGAGCGTTCAATCGGACCGCCGCAAGCTGCGCCGACGAGCAGGCAGACGACCGCAGGAAGCGAGGTCCGGAGTCGCGGCGACCTCATGGCGCTCCTCTAACTACGATGATGGTGGGCGACCGCGCATGGCGCCAGACACACGGCGACGTTAGCGGATCACAGAGCGTGGATCCGCTTCTTGCCGGAGCGCTGACCGAACCGGTGGCTGTCACGACTAGAGTCTGGCGTCTGTCCAACGACACGCGCTGGACGAGGATCGGAAGGCTTGATGACCTTGAACGTGGACGCGAGCCGCTCGGTGTGGGTCGCCGGAGGAAGCGGTCTCGTGGGTTCCGCGGTGGTCCGCCGACTGCGTACCCAAGACGCTGACCTCATCGCCACAAATTCTCGCGACCTGGATCTGAGGGATCGCGCGGCCACATCGCAGTTCGTCCGGCGCACCCGGCCGGCCGCCGTGATACTTTGCGCTGCCAGGGTCGGCGGTATCGGGGCCAACACGACGTCACCCATCAGTATGCTCAGCGATAATGTGCAGATCGGCACGAGCGTGCTGGATGCGTGTGCCGAGAACCGAGTCCCCAAGGTCGTCGTTGTCGCTTCGGCCGCGATGTACCCCGCGCAGGCACAGCAACCGATCAGGGAAACTTCGCTCTGGTGCGGGCCGGCTGAGCCCGCACACGAGGCTTATGCGATGGCCAAGCTCACCGCGGTGGCGCATGTGCGTGCGATCTATCGTGAGCTTGGACTTCCATATGTTGTCCTGTCCCCGTGCAATATCTACGGCGTTAATGACAATTTTCATTCCCATGATTCACATGTCATTCCTGCCTTGTTGCGGAAGTTCTGGGAGGCGAAGGAATCGAACGCGTCGCACGTCGACGTGTGGGGCAGTGGCAAAGCGAGGCGTGAATTCATCAACTCGGACGATCTTGCGTCGGCGGTGGAGACGGTGCTGGAAAGCCCGCACAGCGACCTCCCCTACAACGTGGGGACCGGCGACGACCTCACGATCAGAGAAGTCGTCGAGACCGTCGCCGATGTGGTCGGCTACACGGGCGACATCGTGTGGGAGACCGAACGGCCCGAGGGGCCGTCACGGCGGTTGATCGACTCGTCCAAGTTGCGGTCGCTCGGATGGCAGCCGGAGGTGACGTTGCGAGATGGTCTTACGGCCGTGCACGACTGGCTGGCTGGCGAACTCGCGGGCGAGGGAGTGCGTGGCTGGGAGCGCTCGATCGTCGTGGCCAACTAAGCGCGTGTCACGACGAAAAAGGGGACAGGCATGCGCATCGGTGTGATCCGCTACTGGGCTGACCGCCCCGCGGCTGAGCACGAGGTGATCGCCCGTCTGCGGGCCGCAGCAGCCGCCCGCAACCACGAGCTCATCGAACTCAACCCGGACGGCACGGACCTCCTCGAACCGGCGCGCGCCCCGCAAGTCGATATGGTGCTGAATCTGCACTATTCGAGCCCCAAGTCGATCGACGTCCCGCATATCGGCGCATTATGGAACCCGTTAGACTTTTACCACAAGTTCGGTTTCGTGCCTCATTTCGCGAATCAGTTGTCGCATGACTATCTCGCCACCTGTGGTTCCCAAGTTCTCGAAGCCGCGATGTCTCCCTTCCGGCCAGACCTCTTTCGCGTTGGAGAGCGGCTGCCCGTTCTCAACCACAGCGTTCCGGAGCGTTATCTGAGTCCGAGGCCCAACGTCGACCGTCGCTTGTTCTACGTCGGCGTCAACTGGGAGCGACTAGGTGCGCCGGCAGGCCGCCACGACATCCTCTTGTCCCTGCTCGACGCAACAGGCGTCTCCCGGATCTACGGGCCAAGGGTCTTGGACGGCATCGAGCCGTGGGGTGGCTTCGCGACCTACCAGGGTGATCTGCCCTTCGACGGGTGGAGCGTCATCGACGCGATCGCGCGGGCGGGCGCTGCGCTGATCCTTTCCTCGCCCGCCCACTACCGGGACGAGGTGATGTCGAGCCGGCCGTTCGAGACGGCTGCGGCCGGTGTGCCGATGATCAGTGAGCGGCACCCGTTCATGTTGCGCCACTTCGGCGACGCCGCCCTGTTCTTCGACGAGCGTGCGCCGATCGCCGAGCAGGCCGAGGAGATCACCGGCCTGCTCGCTCGGCTGAATGCGGCGCCCGACGAGGCCCTGAGGCTCGCCGCAGCCGCGCAGGCGACTCTTCGAGAGCGGTTCAACCTCAACGACCAGTTCGACTCCATGGTGACGTGGGTCGCGCAGAGAGCGGAGGCGAAGCGAACAGCCAGGCCCGCACCCCCCAGTGCCGCGGCGACTGCGGTAGTCGTGGCGACCGACGAGCCCGCTGCCGTGCGGCGCTGGCTCGCCACCAATGCTTCGGTGTTGGCGGAGTTTGCAGACGTGGTCGTTGCAGCCCCAGAAACCTCGAGAGACTGGCTCCTTGTCACGAAGGGTTTGTCTATATCGGCTCGCGTCGTCGCGCCGACACGCGCGGACACCGGCTGGTCGAACCGGGCGTCACTAGCCGCGGCCGATGTCGAGGGAACAGTCTGTTTCCTGACGGGCAGGGAGACACTCTTCGCCGACTACCCAGCGGTTGTGGAGCGGGTGCTCAACGGCGCGGTCGCCGGCCTCGCCCCCGGTGTCGAGCTGCCTGCGCCGTCCCACGTGTCGGCCAATGCACGCCTGCCTCGGCTGCTGACCGGCGGGGTCAGCAGCTGGTGGGAACTGCCCGTTGCCTCGATCGTGACGACCGGCGAGCATTTGCGGGAGTTGCGGCTGCTGCTCGGGCCTGGTGTGCACCTCGGTGTGGTGGCCGCGGCGGCGCTCGATTTTCATGCCCGGGCGCCGCATCATGTTCCCGTGCTCGCCGTTATGGACGCCGAGCGCGACGCATGGTCCATCGGCTCGACCGTCGGCGAGGAACGTCACGAAGACGCCGAATTCGCGCGGGCCTTGCCGCTCGCCCTGGTGTCTTCGCTGCCGCCATCGGTGCTGACACTGTCGCCTCCGCTTCCGACGAGCAACGCTCAGCTCAAGGCCCGCTTGGGCGATGCGCTGAGATCGAGCCGGCTGCCGAAACCTGTGACTGATGCAGTGCTGGCCACGGGCCGGGCGGCGCTGCGGGCACGGCGCAGGAGGCGATAAGCGCGTCAGCCCAGCAGCGAGAGGGCGTACTCCGGTCGGGTGGGATCGTTCGCCTGGTCCAGCGGGTGCGCGATCGCGGCGGACGTGCGCTCGACCAGGTCGTAGGCGTCACGTCGGACATAGGACACTTCGACAATGTCCGGCACCGGAATGCCGCCGACGACAGCGTAGGCACCGTAGTTGTTGGCGTGCACATGCACCGGAGCGTGCGTCTCATGTAAAGCGTGCAGGACGCGCAGTGCGCGCTCGTACCACAATGAGTCGCCGAGCTGGTGCAGGCCATGCAGCTCCAAGACGATTTGCCGAAAGCGGTTGAGCCCGGAAGCAGCGCCATCGAACAACCCCCACTCCGCGCCGTCGATATCGATCTTCAAGAGGAGGTCACCTTCCGGCATGCGTGACAGTGCTGAGTCGAGGCTGGTTCCTGAGGTGCCGAGCGGCTCGAGCACATGGGTGATCAGCTCGTGACCGTGGGAAGGAAGAGTCGGGACCGTGTGGTCGTAGACGTGCACGACGAGGTCGCGTTTCGCGACCTCGACCTCGAAGTCGACGTTGTCCCCAGCGCCCCCACTGACCAACCCGACCAGGTCGATCCAGTCATCGACCATGAGGTAGCCGCCGTCATTGTCCGATCCGAATCGAAGGAGCTCGTGGCCCACGACGTCGAGGGGTCTCAGCAGGCTCGCCAAGGCAGAAGCGCGCGTGTGCTCCACGAAGGAGAGCTGAGTCTCCTGGGAGCGGCGCACGGCGCTTTCCACGTCGACGAGCAGCGAGTGGTTGCGGCTCACCTCGGTCGTCAGACGGAGCAGCTCTTGACTCATCGTCGCCATCACGGACTCGGTCTGTGTCAGCCGAGCCTGCATCGCGGACAGGAGCTCTGCCTTCGTGTCGTTCACACCGCATCCTTCACTCGGGATCCCCGCACTCTCCCGAATCTACAACCGGTGGACGTCACGGCGAGCGCTCACTGCGCTCGGCTCGTCACACTGCTCGCATCCGGAGCTGGCTTAGGCTTCGTCTCGTGGTGAACCTGCAGTTGGCGCAACACGGGCGCGGACCCGAGAGCCCGCGATCGCATGTCGGTGGGCCGCACGCCAACCCACACGACGACGTGCAGCCTCGCCGCTTCGCAGGTGCAGAGCCGCTGTTCGTGCCGGGCACGGTGCTCGTTGCCTTCCTGCTGGGGACGGGACGGTGGGGCAGCTATCTCGGGCTTCCGGCTCACCACGTCTACCTCACCGATGTGCTACTGCTTTTCACGATTGTGTGGACGGTGCTACGCCGGTTTCCGCTCGTGCTCGGCCGCCGGGCCGCAGCGAAGGCGTTGGCACCGGTGCTCGCATTGCTGGCGGTGGCCTTGCTGCGCTTCGCTTTCGGTGACGACCACACGCTCGTCGCGGCTCGCGACTTCGCCCCCTACGGCTATGCCGTAGCCAGCATGGGAGCCGTGTTCGCGTCCGCGGTCGCACAGCGCCGCAGCGCCGTTGTCATCGCAGTCTTCCTCACGGCCCATGCCGCCTGGGTGAGCCTTGCCCTCGCGGTCCACGGCCTGGTCGCACGCATGCCCGTCTTGGGTGGCACGGTCAATATCTTCGCCGTTCGGCGGGACTTCGACGGCGCGGTGCTCGCACTGCTTGCCGCCCTGGGTCTGCATCTGATTCTGTCGTCACGGGCGAAGTTTCAGCGGTTCGTCGGGGCGGTGCTCCTCATCTGGCCGTCGGCCGTTGTGCTGCAGCTGGCGAACCGCGCGGCGCTTCTCGCGCTCATCGTGGCACTTGCTCTGACTGTCGGTGTGGACCTGCGAGCGCTGCGACGGCTGACCGAGCCACGGGCGCTGGCCGGTGTCGTCGTGATGCTTGTCATCGGTGGCGTTCTTCTCCCGCGTACGGCCGCTTACGAGAGACTGAGCGGCGATCCTCGGTTTGCCTCCAACGCGGCGGCAAGCACTCAGCGAGCTCGGGCCTGGGCCTGGGCCGACGTCCTGGAATACGTCGATGACTCGCCGCGCCGGATCGTCATCGGCACCGGCTTCGGTCCGGACTACGTCTGGATCTCGGGTGCGGCGCTGCGACTGCAGGGACCCGAGGATACCGGCGTACGCGCTCCCCACGACTATCCCCTCAACACGTATGCACGGCTGGGTCTCGTCGGGCTCGCTGTGCTGGCGTGGACTGTCTTAGCGGGTTGTGTCGCGGGCGCCCGACTTGTCTACCGCCGTCGGCCGAGCGCAGGTGAACTCACCTGGTTGACTATCTTTGCGACTTTGCTGACCGCGAGCATCGTGGGGGTCATTCTCGAGTCGCCGTTCGGTGCCGTGCCGTTCTTCTGGAGCCTCGGGCTGCTGTTGACGGCAGGTCCGGCAAGAATGCCGGTCGGCTCTCCAGTTGAGCGCGCCGTATAGGAAGTTCGCTAGACAGCCGCATATAATGCTCGACATGGATCCCGTCCGCAACCCCTACGCGCCGGGCGCGGGCCAGCGCCCTCCCGAGCTGGCGGGACGCGACCGCGAGCTCAACGCCTTCGACGTGGTCCTCGAGCGCGTCGCCAAAGGACGTCCTGAGCGCAGTCTCGTGCTCGTCGGACTGCGTGGCGTCGGCAAGACCGTGCTGCTCAATGCGCTGCGTAGCGCTGCCCTGCAGCGGCTGTGGGGCACCGGCAAGATCGAGGCACGGGCCGACCAGTCGATGCGGGGTCCGGTCGCGAGCGCCCTGCACATGGCGGTGCGCGAGCTTGCGCCGCGCCACCGCGACCCCGAGCGCATCGATGCGTTCCTGGCTACCCTCAAGGCATTCGCGCTCAAGAGCGGCACTGGGCGCTGGCACCCGGGCATCGACGTGCCGGCGTCGCGCGGGCGCGCCGACACGGGCGACCTCGAGATCGACCTCGTCGAGCTGTTCAGTGACGCGGCGGCGATCGCCGGGGACGTCGGGACCGGGCTGGGCTTGTTCCTCGACGAGATGCAGGACCTGCGCCCTGCAGACATCGACGCGCTGTGCGCGGCGTGCCACGAGCTGAGCCAGCAGGGCGCGCCGTTGATCGTCGTGGGTGCTGGGCTGCCGCACCTGCCCGGCGTGCTGAGCGCGAGCAAGTCCTACTCCGAGCGGCTCTTCTCCTATGTTCGCATCGACCGGCTCGACCGCGAGTCCGCCGACCTCGCGCTCGCCGCACCGGCGCGCGGCGAGGGCGTCGAGTTCGCGGCCGATGCGCTGGCGGCGCTCTACGAGGCGACGGATGGCTACCCCTACTTCGTGCAGGCCTACGGCAAGACGGTGTGGGACCACGCGCCGGTGTCGCCGGTGACGGCGGAAGACGTACGCGTCGCCGTCCCCTACGCCGAGGCCGAACTGGCGGTCGGCTTCTTCGGCAGCCGCTACGAGCGCGCGACGCCTGCCGAGCGTGAATACATGCAGGCCATGGCGCAACTCGGGCGCGCGTCAGGCGACGGGGCGGTGTCGACGGCCGAGGTCGCCGCGGAGCTCGTCCGCAAGCCGAGCAGCCTGTCCCCGGCGAGAGACGCACTGCTGCGCAAGGGGCTCGTCTATGCCAGCGAGCGGGGCAACGTCGCGTTCACGGTGCCGCACTTCGGGCGGTTTCTTCGCGCGTACGTGCCATGAGCTGGCGCCTCTGGGGCTACCCCGGCTGGCCCCAGCACCAGGCGGTCCGCTCGCGCCTGATGACGGCGGCTCGATCTGGCCTTGCCGACCGACTCCTCGGTGATCAACGTCGAGGGCGCCGCTGAGCTAAGGTGACCGCCATGTGGAAGCGGGCAGCGCTCACACTCTTCGTCCGTAGGCTGAATGTGGCGGCCCGCCGTGAGCCGCAGGATCTCGCGGCCATTGCGCTCACGCGCCTAGACAGCCCGGCTTACATCGCCGGCACGGCAACGGCGGCAGCTGCTGCGCTGCGCTCGTCGCGGGGCACCCGCGTCACGTTCATGCTGCGGCATCCCCGTGGGCTCGGTCGCTATGTAGCCCTGTTGATGGCCTTGCCTACGATCGACGTGCCTCTCAGCGACTCGTCAGCCGGCCGTTGTCTTCTCCAGCAGCTGGCGGGCCAGTCATGGCGGCGCTCGGGCTCGCACGCGGTGCTCGCGTTGCCAGACACCTGTGCTGCCTACTTGCGGGGCCGCAGCCGCCAAGCGGTGCGAACCAATTTGCGCAAGGCCGCCACTGCTGGTCTGACATGCACCCGTGGTGTCCCTGAGTCCCCGGAGGACTTTCGTCGTTGCGGTGAGCTCGGCGGCGTCAGCCGCACCGGCGTGTCCTTCGTGCAAGTCTGGCGGGTCGCCGACCGTACCGGTCGCACGGCGGGCGGGGCTTATGCCGTGGTTGACCAGGACGTCGCCGTCCTTCGCACGCTCTACGCCAGCGGTGACGCCGCGATGTCGCATCAGGTCCGGTTCCTGGTGCACACGGAAATGGTGCGTGACCTGATGCAGCAAGGAACGAGGCTGCTGCTGACGGAGTCCGTCCTCGCCAGTCCTAGCGGGCTGAAGTACTTCGCCGCGCGACTCGGCTACCGTGCCTGCAGGATCCGGGTCGTCTCCGCGGCGCCTGCCGCGGCGTCCGTCGTGGACTTGGATGTTGCTCGTGCGGTCGGAGCCGGCCGTGTCGCAGGCGAGCTGGACCTGCGCGGGTCGCGTTCGCGCGACCGGCAGCCCGCCTGACCCGAGCGCTGAGTGACCGACGGTCGTATACGGTCTGCCGGTGATCCGTTCTGCTCAACAAGCGGTTCTCGAGGACCTCACCGCGGCGAAGAACTACCGTGCCTGGTTGATCGCCCTGACGGTGGCCCACCTCGGCGACGACCCGCTGGAGGTCGGCTCGGGCGTGGGCGTCTACGCGGCGGACTGGCTGGCTGACGGCGTCCCGCGGCTCACGGTCACCGAGGCGGATGCCGGTCGGGTCGCCGCGCTGAGGGTCCGCTTCGCCGACGACGCGCGGGTCACGGTCCGCGAGCTCGTCGCTCCGTTGCCTGACACCGAACCTCCTGGCACCCACTCGGCCGTCGTCGCCCTCAACGTCCTCGAGCACATCGAGGACCATGTTGCGGCACTGCGCACCTTCGCGGAACTGCTGCGCCCGGGTGGCCGGGTGGTCATCTACGTGCCGGCCTTCGAGCTCGCGATGAGCCGCTTCGACCGCGAGATCGGGCATGTCCGTCGCTACACGACCGCCTCGCTCGACGCTGCGCTCAGCGCGGCCGGTTTCCAGGTCGAGCTCAACCGCTACGTCAACCCGGTCGGCCTGCTGGCCTGGATCGTCATGATGCGGCTGCTGCGGGCGCGGCCGCACGACGGGCCGGCCCTGCGGGTCTACGACCGCCTCGTCGTGCCGCTGCTGCGACGTGCCGACCGGGTCCGGCCGCCGTTCGGCCAGTCGGTGTTCGCGGTGGCCGTCAAGACGTAAGCGCTGTCGAGCCTCGTCGAGGCCTCTCTAGCGACATTCCTAGAGAAGAGTCGACGCCGAGATAGACCCCCTCGGCGGTCCCATCGCGACACACTGGACGCGTGCGCCGTATGCCGCAGGTCGTCGCCCACCGCGGCGCGTCCGAGGATGTCGCCGAGCACACGCTGTCGGCCTACGAGCACGCCATCGCGTGTGGTGCCGGCGCACTGGAGGCCGACGTACGCCTCACCCGTGACGGGCACCTCGTCTGCGTGCACGACCGGCGCGTGGACCGCACCTCGGACGGTCGCGGACCCGTGAGCACCCTGGAGCTGGCCGAACTGGCCCAGCTCGACTTCGCCTCGTGGCGGACGGCCGCCGAGCGCACGCGGTTCGTGGCCGACCCTGACGAGGCACCCGACTCCGATGCCGGCGCAGCGAGCCGGATCCTCACGCTGCGCCGGCTGTGCGAGGTCGTGGCCGACTGCGACCGGCGCGTCGAGCTGGCCATCGAGACCAAGCACCCGACGCGTTATGCCGGACTCGTCGAGCGACGACTCGTCGCGCTTCTCGAGCACTTCGGCTGGGCCGGGCCGCGCTCCTCCCAGCCCGCGCCGGTCCGGGTCATGAGCTTCTCGCCGGTGTCGCTGCGCCGGATGCACCGGCTCGCACCCGAGCTGCCCACCGTGGCGCTGATGACGCGCATCCCGGTCGTACGCGACGCCGTGCTAGCGCCGTGGATCCGTGCCGTCGGTCCCGGGATCGACGGGCTCCGAGACGCACCCGCGTTCGTGGACCGCATGCACGACCGGGGACGCGAGGTGCACGTCTGGACGGTGGACCGCCGCGACGACATCGCCCTGTGCCTCGACCTCGGTGTCGAAGCGATCATCACGAACCGGCCCGCCTCGGTCCTCGAGCACATCGACAGGTACCCGTCCTGAGCCGCTCGGGCGCCCGGACAGGCTGCGACACCGTTTACTGAGACACAACGCTGGGTAGTCGGCCGGTGACCAGAACGAACTGGTCTGGAGGCTCGATGTATTCCGCACCCGGAAACCCGCAGTTGTGCCACGCCTCGACCGTGCGCACCATCGTCATCTCCCACAGCTCCGGCTCCATCCACGAGGTCCGCGAAGCGGCCGCCCTCGACCTCTGCCGCGGGCGCGACGCCCTCGCCGTCTCAGCGGAGCTCGTCGACGACGTGGTCCTCGTGATCTCCGAGCTCGCCAGCAATGCGCTCAGGCATGCGTCTGCCCTGCCCACAGGCGGGACCCGTGTCACCTGGAGCGTCACGCCCACCGCGGTGCTCGTCAGCGTCACCGACGGCGGGGGCAGCACCCGTCCGCATGTCGCGCGCGCGTCGAGCTCGGGCACCGGTGGACGGGGCCTGAGCATCGTGCGGACCCTGGCCTCCGACTGGGGCGTCGCCGAAGCAGGCGGCGAGGTGACGGTGTGGGCGGCGGTCGACCGGCGCGCCGGCGGGGCAGCCGGGGCGCCAGCATCGCCGAAGTCGTCACAGCAGGCGTGGGCACACGTCATCGACCTGTCGCAACGGACGACCAGCGGCACCCCCCTCGCGCGAGGCGCCTGAGCTGCTTCGGGCACCCTGTCGTCGTGGTCTCTCCCTCTGCTCCCCTGTCCGACACCCCGCTCGCCGCCATCGACGACAGCGAAGTTCCTGTGGTCTCCCCTCGGCACACGTGTCCCTGTGGCAGCGGCCGGCGCTACAAGTCCTGCCACGGCCGGGGTGCAGCTCGCGAGGTCGTACGCCTCGTGGGCCGCCCGTTCGCCGGCCTCCCGGGCGAGTGCGACTGGGTCGCGCTGCGCGAGATCGTCCCAGCGGCCACGATGCGGCTGCAGCTCGCCGGAGGTCGGCTCGACCCGGGCTCCGACGTCGATCCGGGCGCGATCTACGCCGTCACGCTGCTGCCCATGGCCTGGCCGGCACTGCGCCATGCCGACGGACGCGTGCTGCTGGGTCTGCAGGTGGCCGGTGGCTCGGGTGACGCCAGTCGCGACCTGGCCGCCGCCCTCGAGCTGGCGGTCGCCGCTCCCGTGGGCACCCCGGTCGCGCCACCGGCCCTGCCCGGCAACGGCCCGCGTCTGCAGGACCTGCTCGACCTCACTGCTGACGTCGAGGTCGTCGTCACCGACGGGTTCGACTTCTGGCTCGATGCCGACGTCGACCTCGAGTCCAGCGGCACCGACGTGCGTACGTCGCTGGAGCAGGCGAACGCCAACGTCGTGCCGACGGTCCGGCTTTGCGGCGTCGACGCCGCCTACTGGTGCCGGATGGGCGAGCGCGAGCACCTGCGCTGGGTGCTGCCGCACGAGGAGGAGGCGCTGCTCGACGCCTTGGCGCGGCTGCGGGCGGGCGGTCGTGACGGCCTGCTCCCCGGTGGTCGCCTGGTGGGTACCTTCCGGGCGCACGGCCTGGTCGTGCCGGTGTGGGACCTGCCCGCGGGCACGGGTGCCGAGGCCCTGACAGAACCGGCTGCGGCCTTCCAGACAGCGCTGCACGACGTCCTCGCCGACCCGAGGCCACTGACCGGCGACGAGCGCCGATCGCGGGCCGGTCTGACCGCGCGGCAGGTGACGTTGCGTTGATGTCCGCAGCAGGACGGCGGCGACCTGCGTTTGCCGCCGCCGCTGTGACCAGCGTCGACGTCGGTCGACCTCTCCCGCATCGGTGACTGTCAGTAGTCGCACAGATACATGTTTGGCAATGCAAGCACCCGCTTTTCACCCGAGTCCCTCGGCCGGTATGGTTCCGCTCACGGCCCGGGCGCTGCTGCATCCCCCGTCTGCAGCGCCCGGGCCG
>CAXSDR010000009.1:0-52797 GCA_964236445.1 uncultured Motilibacteraceae bacterium
GCAGCACAGCGGACCGTCGAAGAGTGCACCGACGGTGGCGCGGTCCAGGCTCACGCCTTCGCCTGCGACGTCAGCTCTGCAAGCAGCGTGCGCGGCTTCGCCGGGGACGTCGCTCAGCTCACGGACCGTGTCGATATTCTCGTCAACAATGCCGCCCGCTACCTCGATGCGGGGTCCCTGGAGGCGGCGAGCGACGAGGAGATCGCGGACACGGTCGCCTCGGGCGCGACCGGGACCCTGCTGATCGTGAAGCACTTCCTGCCGCTCCTGCGGGGGTCGAGTGACGCGGACATCGTGACGATGATCTCGGCATGCGGCGAAGCGGGGCACCGGCGGTCCACGGCGCACGAGGCGTTCTACGCGGCGAAGTCGGCACAGGCGGGCTTGGTCGAGATCCTCTCGGCGCGGCTGCGCCCCGCAGGCGTACGTGTCATCTCGCTCTATCCACCCGACTTCGACGATGCAGGTGAGGACTCCACAGCTAAGTCGGGTGCGGCGCAGCCGTTGAGGTCAGGCTCCGTCGCCGACTGCGTGCTGTTCGCGCTCCAGCAGCCGCGTGACTGCTATATCAGGTCCTTCCACTTCGAGCAGGCGTGCCTGCTGGCGCACCTACGACATCACCTGGTCATCCGCTTGGAACAACCGGATGTTTGCATCGGCCCAGACGATGCCGTGGGCCGCCGGTGGGAATGTCCGCCTCCACGGGTCGCAGTGAGGACTGCGCACGCATGACCGCCTCAACGGACCGTCTCGGCGCCCCCGGCGACCGGGCCACCAGCCACATCGGCCCGACCCACCTCAAGCTCAGCGAGAACCCGATCTTCCGGCGGTTCTGGTACGCCGTCTTCTTCTCCTCGGACATCACCACCGAACCCAGGCCACGACAAGTGCTGGGGACAAAGCTGGTCGTCTGGCGGGCGGAGCCGAGTGCGCCCGTGAGCGTGGCGCTGGATCGCTGCGCGCACCGCGACGCTCCGCTGTCGAAGGGCTGGATCGCCGGCTGTCACCTGGTCTGCCCCTACCACGGCTGGGAATGGGATCGCGAGGGCCGGACGCAGCGCATACCCCAGTTCCCCACGTCGCCTCACCCCACCAGGAGCGGGCTCACCATGGTGGCGAGCCAGGAGCGCTACGGCATGGTATGGGTCTGCCTGGCCTGCGAGACAGAAGGCGGGCCGGTCACCGACATCCCACCGCTGGCTGAATACGACGACCCGCGCTGGCGGGTGGTGCCTGAGCGCGAGTGGAGCTTCGACTGCACCGCGATGCACCTGCTGGAGAACAACTTCGATCCAGGGCACGTCGCCTTCGTGCATCGCCACACGTTCGGCAACCCCGACAAGCCCGAGCTGACCGAGACGACGGTGACGCGCGAGACGTACGGCGTGCGGACGTTCGGCGAGGTGCCCGTCGACTCGCGGCCGGGCGAGGTCGGTGCCACGGTTCGCAGCACCGTCTCGAAGATGTACGCGCCCTTCCACGGCATCCTGAACATCACTTACCCCGACGGTCTGGGACACATCATGGTCAAGCCGATCACACCGATCGACGACCACAGCTGCTTCCTGCTGCAGACGGTGCTGAGAACCGACTCGGAGGCGGAGCGCCCGGCCGCGGACATCCTCGCCTTCGACTCGCTGGTCGAGGACGAGGACAAGGAGCTGCTCGACGCGCTGCCGGACGACTTCCCGCTGGCTCCCCACCTCAATGCCCACGCCCGAGCCGACCGCAACTCCCTCGCCATCAGGCGGCTCTGGACCGATCTGATCACCGGCCGCTGGGCACCTCCGCCGCTCAGCTGATTCTCAGAGGACTTTCGAGAGGAACGCGCGGGTGCGTTCCTCTCGCGGGCTGCCGAGCACCTGCTGCGCCGGCCCCGACTCCACGATCACACCGCCGTCCATGAAGGCCACCCGGTGTGCTGCCTCGCGCGCGAAGCCGATCTCGTGCGTCACCACGATCATCGTCATGCCGTCACGCGCCAGCCCCTGCATCACGTCCAGGACCTCACCGACGAGCTCGGGGTCCAGAGCGCTCGTCGGCTCGTCGAAGAGCAGCAGCTTCGGTTCCATGGCGAGTGCCCGGGCGATCGCGACTCGCTGCTGCTGACCGCCGGAGAGCTGAGCCGGGTGGTGCGCCGCGCGGTCAGCCAGACCGACCCTGCCGAGCAGGGCCCTAGCCTGGTCCCGCGCCACCGCTGGTTTGATCTTGCGGACGCGGACCGGCGCTTCCATGACGTTCTCGAGTGCCGTCATGTGCGGAAAGAGGTTGAAGCGCTGGAAGACCATCCCGATCTCGGCGCGTTTCGCCGCAACCTCGCGCTCACGAAGCTCGTGCAGGGTGTCACCGGTGCGTCGGTAGCCGACGAGCTCACCACCCACCGACAGTTCGCCGCTGGTGATCTTCTCGAGGTGGTTGATGCAGCGCAGGAACGTCGACTTCCCGCTCCCACTGGGGCCGAGCAGGCAGAGCACCTCGCCGGTGTCGACGGTCAGGTCGATGCCTGACAGCACTTCATGGCGTCCGAACGACTTGCGTACGCCGCGTGCCTCGACCAGGGGGGCGCTCATGAGGCACCAGCTGCGGTCTGCGGCGAGCGTGTCGTCATCAGCCGCAGACGCTGCAGCGGAGTCGGCGGCAGCGCCCGAGCCGACCCCCGCGAGAAGTGTCGCTCGATGTAATACTGCCCCACCGTCAGGATGCTGGTCAGGAGCAGATACCAGGCGATCGCGACGACGAGCAGCGGGAACACCTGATAGTTGGAGTTGTAGATCTTCTGCACGGAGTAGAGGAGCTCGGTGTAGGCGATCACGGAGACGAGCGAGCTCGTCTTCAGCATCGAGATCACCTCGTTGCCGGTCGGCGGCACGATCAGCCGCGCAGCCTGAGGCAGCACGATCCTGCGCAGCGCGAGACCACGTGTCATGCCCAGCGCGGCGGCCGCCTCGCTCTGGCCTTCGTCGACGGAGAGCAGGCCCGCGCGCACGATCTCGGAGTAGTAGGCGGCTTCGCTCAGACCCAGTCCGAGGATCGCCGCAGCAAACTGCGTGACGATGTTCTTGGCATCGCCGGTGACGAACTCCGGCCCTCCGAACGGGATGCCGAAGCCGACTGTGGGCATCAGGAAGCTGACGGCGTACCACGCCAGGATCTGGACGAAGACCGGAACTCCGCGGAAGAACCACACGTAGAGCCAGCAGACGTTGCTCACGATCGGGTTCGCGGAGCGGCGACCGATCGCCACGGCGGTGCCCAGCGCGATGCCCAACACCATCGCCACCAGGGTGAGCTTGATCGTCGCAACGACTCCAGAGAGCACCGTGGCGTCGAAGAAGTAGTCGCGGACGACGTCCCAGTGGAACCGCGGGTTGCGGAGAGCGCCCTGCACCAGCTGCGCGAGGCCCACGAGCAAAAGTGCGGCAGCGACCCAGCGCAGCGGGTGGCGGACGGGGACGATCTTTGCGGGCGGCGCTGCCGGGCTCATATCGTCAGCTCGTGGCGCCGTTGATCACCGGGTCGGTGATGGCGCCGTCCTGCACACCCCACGTGGTCAAGATCTTGGTGTAGGTGCCGTCGGCGATGAGCACCTTGAGTGCTGCCTGCACCGCCGTCGCCATGCCGTTGCCCTGCGGAATCGCGATGCCGTAGGGCGCCTCGCCATACGGCGTTCCGTTCAGCACGAAGGCACCGTTGCTCTGCTTCACCTGGTAGGCGGCGACGGGGGAGTCGGCCATGGACACCGCGTCGCGGCCGCTCGCCAGAGCGACGTTCGCCCCGCCCTGATCGGGATACTGGTCGACCGTGACGGCCTTTTTTCCGGCGGCCTTGCACTTGGCCGACTGCGCCTCACCGTCATCCGCCTGCGTCGTGCCCTTCTCGACCGCGACGTGCAGCCCGCACAACTGATCGAGGCTGCTGACCGCCGGCGCACCCGCCTTGGTGAAGAACGAAGTGCCTGCTGTGAAGTAGGTGACGAAGTCGAGAACGGCCTCACGCTTCTTGTTGTCGGTGAAGCTGCTCATGCCGAGGTCGTAGCGGCCGGCCTGGATGCCCGGGATGATCGAGTCGAAAGTCTGGTTGACGAACGTGACCTTGAGTCCGAGCTTGTCGCCCAGGGCCTTGCCGAGGTCGACGTCGGTGCCGATGATCGTCTTGCCGTCCTTGTCGAAGAACTCGTTGGGTGCATAGGCGGCGTCCGCAGCGATCGTCAAGGTTCCCTTGTTCTTGATCGCGGCGGGCACCGTGTCGGCGAGGCTGCCGGACGAGGCGCCGTCGGAGGAGGCGGTCGGCTGGGACGGACCCGATGCGGGGGCACCTGCTCCGACCGAACCGCTGGAGCTGCCGCAGCCGGCAAGGGTGAGAGCCACGAGCGGCAGCGCGAGGACGACGGCCCTACGGATGTGCACCACGCGAGTCCTCCGATGTGTCATGGAGCGCCGAGATTAGTTGTTGAGTGTCACACGGATGTTTCCCAGGTGGAATTCGCTGTGCCTCCGTTCGGTCGGAGGGTGACGGTGCGTCGCCCTGTGGTCCGCACGGCGCAGGCGAGAACGCGAGAGCACCCCGCAGGCATCCGAAAAGACTCTCATGCCTGTCTCTGTGTCGCCTGTTCGACGAGCCGTCGCCCGCACGGCTGTGACGCCGGGTCGACGTGATCGTTTGCCCACGCACCGTAGGTCCCGGCGATCTGAGAATGGTCGACAAGACGGTGAGTGGCCGCAGATCAGGCAGCATGCTGGCGATAGAGCGAGACGTGCGCGGCGGCTGCGGCGTCCCAGGTGTGGCGTTGCGCCAAGGCGCGTCCGCGACGGCAGAGCTGTGGGTCCGGCGCAGCGAGGGCGTCGTCCATCGCCATCGCGAAGGCCCTCGGCGTACGAGCGAACCGCGCTGTGCCCGCGAACACTTCGCGAAGAACGGGCAGGTCTCTTGCCGCCAAGGGAACGCCTGCGGCGAGCGCTTCCATTGCGGCGAGGCCGAACCCTTCCTTGGTCGAGGGAAAGGCGAACGCCCCGGCTGCGGCCACGAGCGAGGGTAGCTCGATGTCGTCGACCGGTCCCAGGACGATCGGGACCACGCCGAGCTTCCTGGCCCGCGCTTCGCATGCTTCGCGGTAGTTCCTGTAGTCGAACAGCGTCTCGCCGCCGGCGATGACGAGAGACACGTGCGGGCTGCGTAGCAGGGCCATGGCCTCGATGAGGTCCGCCGTGCCCTTGCGCGGCTCGATGCCGCCGACGGCGAGCACGTAGCGCCCGAACCGGTCCTGCCAGCGTTTGCGGGCGGCCCGTGCTGCCGGCTCGTCCGCAGCGGCATCGGCGAACCTGCGGTAGTCGACGCCGTTGGGGATCACAGTGGCAGTGAGACCCCAGCCGTCGGCGAGCTCGCGCGACACCGACCGCGAGACACAGATGTGCGCGTACGGCGTGACGATGGCGCGCTCGTGGCAAGCAACGAGCTCGGGGGTCGTGAAGTTGTCGAGGTGGTGCACCGTGCGGATGCACGCCGGAACGGCGTTGGCGCTGATGCAGTCCTGGGCATGGACGATGTCGACGCCGTGGCCGTCGAAGCCGTCCCGCAGCGCGTCGATCGACCTCACGATGCGCTGTCCCACCGACTCTGCGTCCCGGTCAGGAAATGGCACGAGGCGCAGTCGAACGGCCGGATCGACCTTGCGGAAGAATCCCCTGTCCCCGCCGCGACCGAGCGACCACACAGTCACGTCATGCCCGGCCCGAGCCAACGCCTCGGCAAGAGCGAGCGTGTGTACGACACCGCCGCGTGGTCGGGTCGAATAGGTCAGCAGAGCGATGCTCAGCGGGTCAGCCATCAGTCGTGCCAGTAGGTTTCGGGCTTACGCTCGGAGAGATGGTGCAGCACCCGGCGCGCCCGGGACATCTCCGCAGCGAGATCGATCTCGGCGACGGCCAGCCCGCTGCGGGCATAGGTGCGCGCGAGCACCTCTCCGCCGGGACCGACGACCTTTGCCTGACCGATGAAGCGCAGTCCTCCCATGACACCTGTCTGGTTCGCCGATGCGAGCACTACCTGGTTCTCGGCCGCGCGGGCACAGTCGTAGAGGTCGAAAAGGCGCGTCTGGCGATCCGAGACCAGACGGGCCGCGCGGTTGGTGACGCTCGCCGGCCACGCAGACAGACACGCCAGGATCTCGGCGCCGTCCAGGCAGAGCGTGCGTGCCGACTCGGGAAACGTCTTGTCGAAGTCGATCAGCATGCCCAACCGGCCGACGGGCGTGTCGAACGCGGCGAACCGGTCTCCGGCGGCGTACGCCAGCGTTTCCCCCGGAGGCTGGTGCACCTTGCGATGGTGTCCGAGGACGCCGTCGCCAGAAAGGCAGACGGCGGAGTTGTAGACGTCATCGCCGGAGCTCTCGGTGTAGCCCACGCACACGGTGATGTCACCCGCAGCGACTGCTATCTGCCTGAGCTCGCGGCAGTCCCGCCCGAGCGCCGGTGGCAGCGCGTCGGGGTCGGGACTGCGCAGATCTGCGAGGTATCCACCGAGCGCGGCGTCCGGGAGCACGAGCAGGCGAACGCCCGCCCGGCGTGCATCCTCGACGATGCCGATGATGCGAGTCACGCACTTGTCCAGGTCACGGCCGAAGTGTGCGGCGACCGCTGCGATGCGTAGGGCGGCCACGCGTCAGCTCGCCGGGAGCAGCGCGCCGCCCGCCAGGTCGAGTCCGGCTCGGTCGAGTCGTCGGCGCAGCACGTCGTGAAGATATGCGGCGTCACGTCCCACGCTCGCGAACCGTCCGGATCCCCAGGTGTGCAGCCATGGCAGCCCCAGGAAGAGCAGGCCCTCGACGTCGGTCACGCCGCGCACGTGGCGTGGCCTGCCATGTCCGTCGAGCACGTCGGCGTGCAACCAGGAGTAGTCCGGCCGGAACCCGATGGCCCACACCACGCTGGTGATGCCCGAACTTTGCAGCACCAGCTCGGTGGTCTCCCCAGCCGGCTCCCATGGGGGCGTGTAGGGCGCGCCTGGTGGCGCCGAGATGGCGTGCTTCGCGATGTGCGCATCGATCGCCTCGTTGATGCCGACATAGACAGCGTCGGCGCTGTCGAGGTTCTCGCGAAGGTCCGGAGCGAACTGCAGCCGGCCGGCCGACTCACCCACGAGACGGCCGTAGAGCGCCATGCCGTCAGCGGCGAAGACGCGCAGGTCGATGTCGCGGCCACCGTCGCGCCCGGTGACGTAGTGGTTGGTGCGGTGCGCCGCCTCCTCACCGAGGGGATGCTCGGTCAGCGGAAGGTCGTAGGTGCCCATGTCGGCTAGCCAGGTCACGACGTCGCGGCCTCGATGGAACCGCGCGCACCGGGGCGCCGTGCCCACCGACAGATGGACGTGGCGGCCGGCCAGGTGCAGGTCCTCGGCGATCTGGGCTCCGCTCTGGCCGGTGCCCACGACCAGGACGTCACCAGGCGGCAGCTGCGACGGGTTGCGGTAGGACGACGAGTGCAGTTGAACCAGCTCGCCGGGCAGGCGCGAGGCGTACGTGGGGATGATCGGTTCGTGATAGCCACCGGTCGCCACGACGACCGACCCGGCGGACACGTCTCCGGCGGTGGTGGTGACATCGAAACGTCCGCGGGAGCAGGGGCGCAACGAGGTCACGGCGACGCCGTCCACCACGGGTGCGGTGAACGAGGCGGCGTATCCCTCGAGATAGGCGATGATCTCGTCCTTCACCATGAAGCCGTCCGGGTCGTCACCCGCGTAGGGATAGCCGGGCAGAGCGCACTGCCAGTTCGGCGTCACCAGGCAGAACGTGTCCCAGCGGCTGCTGCGCCACTCGTGCGCCACCGCGTCGCGCTCGACGACGACGTGGTCCGTTCCCGACTGGACGAGGTGCCAGCTCAGCGAGAGTCCCGCTTGTCCACCGCCCACGATCAGCACATCGGTCTCGCGCGGCAGCGTCGGCCGGCGCATCAGTCCGCGAACCCTGTGACGGTGACGCGAGACGTCCCGGAGGGGAAACTTCGCGCCAGCCGTTCGACGTCTGCGATGGTCTCCATCGCGCTGGTGCACGCAAACCCGTATTTCGCGCGCACACGCTCGCTGGCGATGTCGAGCGCGGTTCGCACGCGCTGCACGAAGTCGGCGACGTCATAGGGCACGTCGGTCTCCAGGTGTTCGCGGACGACCAGCGAGGGTGAATAGCAGACCTGCTCGGATCCGTCGGGCCACCGGACGGTGAAGTGCATCTCAGGCATGCGTGGAAACTCCGTAGGCATCGGGCCGCCGATCACGCAGATGGAACATCGATCGACGTGCGGTTGCGAGCATCTCGGTCGGATCCACCTCGGCAACGGCGAGACCGGCCTCGTCACCGGTCGTCGCGAGGACGTCGCCTCCTGGGCCGACGACCTTGGCATTCGCGACGAAGCGCAGGGAGCCGAACGACCCCGACTGGTTCGCCGAGACGACGACCACCTGGTTCTCCAGCGCGCGCGCCTGGTCGAAGAGGTTGAAACGCCTGGTCCAGCGGTCCTCGGAGATGACGGCCGCAGAGGCGGTGCGTCCGACGGGCCACGCCGACAGCACGGCGATCAGCTCGGCATCGTCGAGGGCCAGCGCCCGGGCGGCTTCGGGAAACGCCTTGTCATAGCAGATCATCATGCCCATCCGACCCACAGGGGTGTCGAACGCGGTGAACGCCTCGCCTGCGGCGTAGGACGCGTCCTCTGCGAGTGGCTGGTGGACTTTGCGGTGGACCGCAAGGACGCCGTCACCCGTGACGCACGCGGCGCTGTTGTAGCGCAGCGCGCCATCCGCCTCGCACAGTCCGAAGCACACGGTGATGTCGCGCGCCATCGCAGCGACGCGGGCCACCTCGGGTCCGTCGACATCGAGGGCCGGTGGCAGGGCGATGTCTGCCCCACCGTCGAGGTGGGCGAGATAGCCCCCGAGCGTTGCCTCCGGAAGTACCACCAGGGACGCCCCTCGCAGGCGGGCGTCCTCCAGCAGAGTCGCAATGCGGGCATACGCGTCGTCCAGGTCACGGCCGAACGGCGCTGCGACGGCGGCGACGCGCATGGCGCTCACGCCACACCGAGCCCGGTGACCGTGGCCCTCACGACCGTGGTGAGCTCATCGTCCGGCCATTTCAAGAACACGCCCTCGCCGGTGACGAGCGAGCCGCAGACGCCGGAGACCGCAGGTCCAGCCGGGACGGACGGCCGCCCGGAGCGGTCGGTGGTGAGCATGGCGAAGCCGGGGAAGCAGGTGAGCCAGTCACCCATGCTGACGTCCTTGGCAGTCGGCACCTGCGCAACATCGAGAACTGCTGCACAGCCGCTTGCTTCGGCCAGCATTCCCAGGGTGCCTGCTATGCCGGCCATGCTGACGTCCTTTGCTGAAGCAGGAGACATGAGTTGCACCGCGGCCGTCATGGCGGACAGCTCCTCTCGGGTGCGGTGAGTCGTGGAGTCCCACTGGCGGCCGGTGTGCCCGCGCCGCCACGTGCCGCCGGTGTCCACGGTGAGGCGCACGGCGTGCCCGGGGCGACCGCCACCACCGGGCACGGGGCGAGCCGCGCGCCCCAGCGCCGTGACCGTGAGCGAGGCAGGCGCTGCGAGCGTCGTGTGCCCGCCGAGCACGGGGATGTCATAGGCATGGCTGGCCCGCCGCAGCCCGCTGAGGATGCGTGTGGCGAACGACGTGTCACGCGCCCCGATGGAGTCGAGCAGACCCACGGGGGTTGCGCCCATCGCCGAGAGGTCGTTGACGTTCACGAGCACCCCGCACCAGCCTGCCCACTCGGGGTCCCGCTCCACGAGCGAGGGGAGGATCGCATCGCACGCGGCGACCAGGTCGGTGCCCGGCACAGGCGCACCGTCGTCACCTACGAAACCCGCTCCGCCGAGGTGCATGCCGTTCAGCAGCGTCGCCAGCGGCGCCTTCGTGGCATCGACAAGAGACTGGATGCGCCCGATGGGCCAACGCATGAGCACGTGCTCCCGACCGGTGACCATCGTCGCGCCGACGCCGTCCCAGCCCAGTCGGCGGAACAGCAGCTCGTTCTGCGGCTGCACGGTCGCCTCGAAGCGGAGGACGCCGGCCTGCTCGGCGCGGGCACAGGCGGCACGCACCAGTGCCGGGCCGATGCCGCCGAGCCGCCGAGCCGCGGGCGCGACTGCGAGCCTCCCACCGGCCCACCAGCCGATATCGCGCCCGCGTAGCACGGGCGACAGGCGTACGCCGCCCAGCACCGAGCCGTCGAGGGGGTCGCGTGCGAGAAGCACGACGGTGCGAGGGTCGTCATCGATGTCGTCGCGGTCGGTGCCGGTGAACAGGCGTTGCTCGTCGACGAAGACGAGGTGACGAAGCCGGTGATAGGCGGCGACGGCATCCGCGTCGGCCTCCTCGACGAGGAAGGCAGGAGCCTTCTTGACTGCCTGACCCAGCAGTGCCATGCCGATCGCCGTCACGCCCCCACCGCCGCAAGTGCGCTGCACGCACCGCACGCGGCGCAGCCGGCGCCTTGCCCGTTGCCCGTCATGCCGGCGTCGACCAGCAGCCGGCCGACCCGGCGCGTGACGTCGACGAGCACATCCGGGTCGGGCGCAGAGACACCGTCGACGTCCGCCGCGAGGGTGCCGGCCAACGGACGAAAAGGTACGACGAACGGATAGATCCCCTCGGTGATCAGCCGTGCGGCGCCGGCGACGAGCTCGTCCGGATCCTCGCCGAGGCCCACGAGAACGTAGGTGCTGACCCGGTTCCAGCCGAAGACACGAACGGCTTCCGCCCACGCCTCGCGGTAGGCCGACATCGGGACGGTCGCCTTGCCCGGCATCCAGCGCGCGCGGACCTCGTCGTCGAAAGACTCCACGTGGATTCCGATGGCGACAGCACCCGCTTCCCGGAGCTCAGCGATCACGCTGAGGTCTGCGGGTGGTTCACACTGCACCTGTATCGGCAGTCCCGGGACGGCGTCCCTCACCGCACGTACGCACCGTGCGAGGTGTCGCGCACCGCGGTCGCGCCCGTTGGAGGTGCCGGTCGTCAACACCATCTGTCGTACGCCGTCCAGCCGGACTGCCGCCTCGGCCACCTCTGCCAGCTGAGCGGGGGTCTTCACAGCGGTGGTCGCACCACTCGTGAGGGACGCCTCGATGGCACAGAAGCGGCATCGCTGAGCCTCGTCATAGCGGATGCACGTCTGGACGACGGTGGTGGCGAGCACGTCGCGCCCGTGAAGGCGCGCCAGCATTTCGTAGGGTGTGCCGTCTGACGTCACGAGGTCGTAGAAGCGCGGGCGGGACACCGGCTCGGCATCGACCCCCGCGTCGGCGCCTTCGTGCAGCAGGCGACCGTCGCTGATGGAGTAGGGGCTGCCGGGGTTGATGGGCAGTGCCGCACCCTCGCCGTTGAGGAGCACATGCCCGTCGTCGCTGGGACCAGCACCGGCCCGCCGCTGGACCGGTGCGCTGCCGCGTATGCCGAGGATCGCGACATCGACGCGCCGCGAGAGGGCCGTCAACGATGCCACGACATCAGACCATGTAGGTGGAGTTGATGATCGCGCCCTTGCGTGCATAGTGGATGACGGCGTCCTGGACATCGAGCGGGTGGCAGGGGGTGACTCCCTCGATGAGGTCTTCCTCGCGCAGACCGTGCAGCGACAGACCGAAGCGGCAGCAATAGACGACGCCGCCTTCCTGGATGAACGTGGCGATCGCTCCGTTGATGTTCTGCTCGCCGGGGAACGCCGAGTCTCCTGTTGTCGGGAAGCCACGCGTCGCCATGCAGTTCATCGAGCCAGGGCCATAGAAGTAGAGGACCGACTCGAAGCCTTTTCGCAGGGCGCGTGTCGCCTGCAGGATCGCGACGAAGCTCACGGACGACTCGTGCGCGATGCCGTGGACGAGGGTGAAGTAGCACTCGCCCGGACTGGCCTGGTAGTCAGGGAAGATCTTCGTCGATCCGTAGATGTTGGTGCCGGCCGGCAGCGAGGGGTGCGGGATCTCGTCGCGGCTCGCCTCACGCTTGGCCGCGAGGTCGGCATCGGAGATGGTCTCGATCGTCGTCGTCATGCTGGTGGGTCTCCTGCTCGTGGGTGTGGGTTGTCGTGGACCTGTGCAGCGGACGGCCTTGCAGTCCGGCCGTCAGCCGTAGAGTGCGTCGAAGTTGTCGCGCAGGAACAGCCGCGCGAGTTCTCCGTCACCTGAAGCGGACTTCAGTCGAACGAGTTCGCCCTCGTGGTCACCCCAGGGCTCGTCGCTCGCGAAGAGCACGCGGTCGTGCCCGAGGCCCCGGTGCTCGATCTGCTGGGCCAACCAGCGCGGAGCGAAGCCGATGGCCCAGCTCGTGTCGGTGTAGACCCTTTTGCCGGCGGCGATCCAGTCGAAGAAGCGGCCGCCGATGAGCTTGATGTGGCCGCTCATGCCCCCACCGAGATGAACGAGGTGGATGGCGACGTCGTCCCCATAGCGGTCGACCAGGGAGCCGATGCGATCGATGTCGGATGCGGCGCCGGGTGAGGTGTGGACGTGCACCACGAGGCCGTGCTGCCTCGCGGTGGCGAAGATCTCGTCGATGATCGGCAGGCACTCCGGGTCGTCCGCACCGCCACCGAGCAGGAAACTCGTCTTCAGCGCGACGACCCCAGGCTCACCGGCCAGCCCGAGGGCTGTCGTGGTGAGCACGGCGTCCTGAGGCCGCGGGGACACCCAGAGGCCGGCTCGGATGCGTTCGTCCTTGTCGGCCGCCTCGAGGACGAGCTCGTTGAACGCGAAGGAAACCTCCGGGATCGGCACACCGTAGTTCGGAATGACGACCGCTCGCTCGGTGCCTTCCGCATCCAGGTCGGAGATGAGCTCGGCCACGGTCGCACGCGCGGTGATGTCGGGACGAACAGGGGCGGCACCATAGAACGCGAAGTCGGGGAGCACGCCGATGTGCCGATGCGCATCGTTGACGTGCGCTGTCGGGATCGTCCGGTGGGTGCGGGGCACGCTGTCAGCCAAAGGTTGCTGCGTTTCGCAATGGTTACCGATGCAACAACTTCAGCAAACCGTCCCCTCACAGGCCAGGCGGCTCCGCCACCGCGCGGTGCACGAGCGCCTAGACGAGGTCGGCGTACTCCGGGTGGCGGCTGATCCAGCGTGCGATGAAGGGACACGTCGGCCGGACAGTGAGGCCGCGTCCCCGGGCATCGTTCAACACCGCTCGCGCGAGCGCGCCACCGATCCCGCGGCCCTCGAAAGGTGCGAGCACCGTGGTGTGCAGATAGGTGACGACGGCGTCGTCTCGTTCGTAGGTCACGAAGCCCGCGAGCACGCCGCCGATTCGGGCTTCGAAGCGTTGCGCGTCATCAGCGTCGGAGACATCGACATCTTCTGCCATGGAGACGAGTCAACACCACACTCGTCACCCCCTGTCGATCGCAGCGACGAAGGCGCCGTAGGACTCGTCACCGAACAGCACGAACCGCACGAGCTCGACGCGAGCCGTTGACGCGGCAACGGTGCTCACGGCGATTCTCGCTGCGTCGTCGATGGGCCAGCCGTAGGCGCCCGCGGAGATGGCCGGAAAAGCGACTGTGCCAGCGCCGATCCGGTCTGCCACGGCGAGCGACGACGCATGAGCGCGAGCCAGCAGAGCACTGCGATCCTGTGTGCGCGAGTGCACCGGGCCTACGGTGTGAATCACCCAGCGAGCAGCAAGCCTGCCGGCTGTCGTCGCTACGGCATCGCCGACAGGAAGACCGCCTGACAGCGTCGTTGCCCGCAGCGCCCTGCACGCCGCGAGGATCTGAGGGCCGCCACGCCTGTGGACTGCGCCGTCGACACCGCCGCCGCCGAGCAGGGTCGTGTTGGCCGCGTTCACGATCGCGTCGACCGTCTGCTCGGTGATGTCGCCGCGCACGGCTTCGATGCGCACCGTCGTCACCTGCCGGGTGCTGCGAAGGCGATGTTCAAACGAGAAGGTGTCGGGGGAGGGGCGCCGTCGCGCAGCAGAGGTACGCGTTCTTCCGCCTCGTCCGCGGAAGGCGGGATGCCTGCGGGCACCCACCAGCACGCCGTGACCGCCTCACACACCGCGTGGAACCACCGGCGCCGCCGCCGCAGGATCTCGCGGCGCATGGCGGTGTAGGCGAACTCCTCCAGCTGCGCCATGTCCGTCCACCCCGACATGTTGGCGACGTTCACCTGGGCGGGCTCGGGTGCCATGCCTCGCACTCTGGCACAGCAGTCGGCCACGCGTGTCGGATGCGCGGTCATCGCCACATGACGCGGACACATCGAAATGAGACGGGTAAGCGTCAGAATGTGATCGCTGTTGCTCGAACGACGCGCCCTGCGCGTTAGAGTCCGTTCGTGTTTGCCGATGAGCGTCGTCAGATGATCCTGGAGCTGGTCCGGTCCAACGGTGCGGTGTCGCTGCGCGAGCTCTCTCGCATCGTCAAGAGCTCAGAGGTGACGGTTCGCCGGGATGTGCGCCTCCTCGAGTCGAAGGGGCTGCTCGACCGTCGGCACGGGGGAGCGGTCTCCCCTGGTGCCCTCAGCCATGAGCCGACCTACTCGGAGAAGTCGCACGTGGCTGGGCCCGAGAAGGCGGCGATCGGCGAGCTGGCGGCGACCCTCGTGAATGACGGCGACGCCATCGCCATCGGTGCCGGCTCGACGACGCAGGCGTTCGTCCGGCGGCTCGCGCGGTTCTCCGAGCTGACCGTCGTGACGAACTCGCTGCTCGTCGGACAGGCCCTCGCCCGTTCGCGCGGCGTCGAGGTGGTGATGACGGGCGGGAGCCTGCGTGGCTCGATCTTCGCCCTGGTGGGTACGTCGGCCGAGCAGTCCCTGGCACGTATGCGACTGCACAAGGCGTTCATCTCGGGCAACGGGCTCACCGTCGAACGTGGGCTGTCCACGCCCAACCTGCTGGTAGCTGGTGTCGACCGCGCCCTTGCTGCTGCGGCGGAGCAGGTTCTCGTGCTCGCCGACCACACCAAGATCGGCATCGAGACCATGGCTCAGACGGTGGCGCCGGAGCGCATCGACGATCTGGTCACCACCAACAAGACCTCGCCCGAGCAGCTGGCGCGCTTCCGCGAGCTGGGCGTGTCCGTGCATGTCGCCGCCGTCCCCGACGAGGACGAGAACCCAGCCGTCGAGGACTCCTACGGCTCGGGCTGACGCCACGCGCGTACGCTCCACCGAGCCTCGAGCAGGGCGGCACATCCAGACCCGCTGATCAGATTTGACAGAAGATGTCGATTTGGTATCGATCTCTTGACACAAACGTTTCGGACTCATTGAATACGGCCTGTGATCCGCGCCGTCGGCTCGCCACCTGCGGTCTCCGCACGGTCGGCAGCCGGACGGGCGCTCCTGTCGTGTCCTACCTTGGAGGAATTCCGCTATGAGGTTTGCTAGCCGTGGCCATGCCACTGGGACCGTGGCCCTGGCGGTTGTCGCCCTGGGGCTCGCGGGTTGTGCGAAGTCGTCGAGCGACTCCAGTTCCGGGTCCGATGCCGGGGGTGCGCAGGTCGTCACGACCCCGAGCGCCGCCGCGGGCGGCGGCGACGGCTGCACCCTCGAGAAATACGGTGCCACCAAGATCGACCTGAAGACGGCAATTGTCGGCTTCTCGCAGTCCGAGCCCGAAGCTGCGGCCTTCCGTGTCGCCGAGACCCAGTCCATCAAGGACGAGGCCGCCAAGCTCGGCATCAAGCAGCTGCTGACCACCAACGCGAACAGTCAGCTGCCGAAGCAGATCGCCGACATCCAGGACATGCTCGCCAAGGGCGCGCAGTTCCTCATCGTGGCTCCGCTGAACTCGGACGGTCTGAAGCCTGCACTCGACGCTGCGAAGGCCAAGCACGTGCCGGTGCTGACGATCGACCGCAAGATCAACGCCACTGCGTGCTCCGACTACCTCACGTTCATCGGCTCGAACTTCGTCGACCAGGGCAAGCGGGCGGCGGACGCGCTGATCAAGGGCACCGGCGGCACGGCCAACGTGGCGATCCTGCTGGGCGCCTCGGGCAACAACGTCACGACAGACCGCACCAGCGGCTTCAAGGACGAGATCAAGAGCGCGGCCGGCATCAAGATCGTCGCTGAGCAGACCGGCGAGTTCGCCCGCGACAAGGGCCAGGCCGTCATGGAGACGCTGCTCCAGGCACACCCGGAGATCAACGTCGTCTACGCCGAGAACGACGAGATGGGCCTCGGTGCGATGGTCGCCATCACCGCAGCCGGCAAGACCCCCGGCAAGGACATCAAGATCTACTCCATCGACGGCACCAAGGACGCCGTTCAGGCCATGGTCGATGGCAAGTACAACGGCGTCATCGAGTCGAACCCCCGTTTCGGGCCCCTCGCCTTCAAGACGGCCATGGACTTCATGAACGGCACCGCGATCCCGGCGAACGTCATCATCCAGGACAAGGAATACACCCCCGAGAACGCGAAGGCCGAGGTCGGCAGCGCGTTCTGATCGACGGCAGCTGCGCCGCGCCTTGCCTGGCATGAGATCAGGCAGGGCGCGGCGTCCCGTTCGGATTGCTCGCGGAGGGTGCGCAGAACATGCAGAGCGACGGGCCGCACGGCCTCGCAGAACGTCCCGTGATCGATGTGGTGAACGTTGTCAAGGAGTTCCCTGGTATCCGCGCACTCGATGACGTCAGCATCTCGATCCGCCCCGGCGACCTGCATGCGCTCGTCGGCGAGAACGGCGCGGGCAAGTCGACGCTCATCAAGGTCATCACCGGCGTCTACACGCCTGACGCCGGCACCATCTCACTCGACGGCGAGGTCGTGCGCTTCTCTCGGCCGGCCGAGGCACAGGCTGCCGGCATCAGCACGATCTACCAAGAGGTCAACCTCATCCCCCTGCAGAGCGTGGCCCGCAACATCTATCTGGGTCGTGAGCCACGCGACCGCTGGGGACTCATCGACTTCCGCAGGATGAACCGCGACGCCGAGACGCTCCTCGCGACCTACGGCGTGCGGGTCGATGTGCGAAGCCAGCTGCGCTCGCTGGGCCTGGGGTTGCAGCAGATGGTCGCGCTGGCGCGCGCCGTGTCGATCGATGCCCGCGTCGTCATCATGGACGAGCCGACCAGCTCGCTCGAGCCGCGCGAGGTCGAGACGCTTTTCAGCGTCATACGTCTGCTGCACGAGCGCGGGGTCGCCATCGTCTATGTCAGCCACAAGCTCGACGAGCTCTATCGCATCTGCGAGCGGGTGACCGTCATGCGCGACGGTCGGGTGGTCCACACCGGGGAACTCTCGGCACTTCCCCGGCTCGAGCTGGTCGCCCTGATGCTGGGTCGCGACATGTCGTCGGTGAGCCGTGAGGGGCGTACGAGGTTCAGCGAGTCCCATGCCGACGCGGCAGCTGCTCCTGTGCTCACCGTGGACAACCTGCGCAGCAAGCACGTGCTCCATGGCATCTCCTTCGACCTGCACCCCGGAGAGGTCGTGGGCCTGGGTGGGCTGCTCGGTGCGGGCCGTAGCGAGACGGCCAAGGCGATCGCCGGCGCGTTCCCGCTCGACGAGGGCAAGGTGACTGTCGGCGGCTCGCTCCTTCGTTCGCGGTCCACGGGTGCGGCGCTGCGCGCCGGTGTCGCGCTCCTGTCGGAGGACCGCAAGGTCGAGGGCATCATCCCCGGGCTCTCGGTGCGTGAGAACATCGTGCTGGCAGCGCTTCCGAAGCTCTCGCGTCTCGGTCTCGTGTCGCGCGACAAGCAGGACGCGTTGGTCGACACCTTCATCAAGAAGCTGCGGATCAAGGTCTCGTCCCCGGAGCAGAAAGTGTCCGAGCTCAGCGGCGGCAACCAGCAGAAGGTGCTGATCGCCCGGTGGCTGTGCACCGAACCCAAGGTCCTGCTGCTCGACGAGCCGACACGCGGGATCGACGTGGGTGCCAAGGCCGAGGTGCAGTCCCTCATCGAGGAGCTTGCATCGCAGGGCCTCGGCGTCGTCCTGATCAGCAGCGAGCTGGAGGAGCTGCTCGAAGGCTCCGACCGCGTACTCGTGCTCAAAGAAGGAACGGTCTTGGGAATGCTGTCCGGAGACGCCGTGACGGAGGACAATCTCATGTCCATGCTGGCGACGGAGCACGCCGATGGCTGAGGCAGTCCAGACGCACAGGTCGCCGCGCCTCGTGCTTCCCCAGGGATGGCTGCAGGACTACGGCGTCTACGCCGCCCTGGTCGCGCTGCTGCTCTTCGACCTTGTGGCGACGCAGAACTTCGTCACCTTCACCAACCTGCGCACCCAGCTGATCCAGGTGGTGCCGGTCCTGATCGTCGCGCTGGGGATGGCGCTGGTCATCGGCACCGAGGGGATCGACCTTTCGGTCGGTTCCGTGATGGCACTGTCCGCGGCGTTGCTGCCGCTCTACCTCGGCTACTCCGCGGTCGGAGCTATCGCCGTCGCCCTCGCGGGCGGTCTCGCGGTCGGGTTGCTCAACGGGTGGCTCGTGGCCTCGATCGGGGTGCAGCCGATCGTCGCGACGCTGGCTCTGCTCGTCGGGGGCCGGGGTCTGGCGATCGTCATCAGTGGTGGCAAGCAGAAAACGCTGCACGACCCGACGATGCTGGACATCGGCGGTGGCGACATCCTCGGTGTCCCCTACATCGTCGCGCTGGCTGTCGTCCTGACCGCCCTGGCGGCTTTCCTCATACGCCGCAGTACGTTCGGGCGTCGACTTGTGGCGATCGGTGGCAACCGTGTCGCCAGCGAGCTCGCAGGTCTGCCTGTGAAGCGGGTGCTGATCACGGTCTACGTGATCTCCGGGGTCCTCGCTGCCCTGGCGGGTGTCGTCGCCACAGCCCGGCTCAACGCAAGCACACCCAACACCACGGGGCTCAACGTCGAGCTCGCAGCCATCACGGCGGTGGTCGTCGGCGGCACGCCCCTCACCGGCGGCAAAGTACGCATCGTCGGTGCGGTGGCCGGTGCGATCCTCATGCAGCTGATCCGCTCGACGCTGATCGCGCACAACCTGGAGGACTCGATCGCCCAGATGGTGCAGGCGGGCATCATCCTCGTGGCCGTGTATGCACAGCGCGGACGGAGGACGTCATGAGCACCGTGGATGTGCAGGGGCACAACGCCGGTGTCCCTACCTCACAGCCGGGCATCCTGGAGGGCCCCGGCGTGGGGCAGTCGCGCTACGAACGACTGGCGGCCGCCGCGCAGCGGCGTGGCTCGCTCGTCGTCCTGCTGATCACCTGCCTGGTCGCGTCCGCGGTCTTCGACAAGTTCGCCACGGGCGACAACCTGCGCAACATCGCCTTGCAGAGCTCGTTCATCTCGGTCGTCGCGCTCGGCATGACGTTCGTGATCCTCACCGGGGGAATCGACCTCTCGGTCGGGTCGGTGTTCGCTCTCGGAGGGGTCCTCGCGGCCTGGGCGGCGCCATACGGTGTCCTCGCAGCGTTCCTGGTGCCGCTGGTCGTCTGCGGTCTCATCGGCGCGATGAATGCCTTCTTCATCGTGCGTGCCGGGATGGCGCCGTTCATCGTCACGCTGACGACGCTGCTGTTCGCGCGTGGCCTGCTTCTGTCGATAACCAATCAGGGAGCGACGACCCGCATCATCCCCGAGAGCTCGTCATTTCCGACGATGGGACAGGGCTCGGTGTGGGGTGTGGGCTATCCGGTGTTCATCGCCGTCGGCCTTTTCGCCCTGGGGACACTGCTGCTGCAACGCACCGGCTTCGGACAGACGGTCCTGGCCATGGGTAGCAACGAGGACGCGGCCCGGCTCATGGGGCTGGCCGTATCTCGCGTGAAGTTCCTCGTCTACATCATGTCGGCGATGCTGGCCGGGTTCGGCGGCATGCTGTCGGCGGCACAAGCCCAGTCCGGCGTCACGATTGTCGGCGTCGGTACGGAGCTCATCGCGATCTCCGCAGTGGTCATCGGCGGCACGCTGCTGACGGGCGGGGCCGGCACCACTGGGGGCACGCTGGCCGGCGTCGTGCTGCTCGGCGTCATCGCCAACATCATCAATCAGATCGGAAAGCTCGGTGGTGGCTGGCAGCAGGTCGTCAACGGCGCCTTCCTCATCATCGTCGTCGTCGCGCAGACCTTCCTGTCTCGGCGGCAGCGCCTGTGAGCCCCGAGCCGGCCGGCACGCAGCAGCCAGCCGAGAGCGAGCGGGAGGTGGTGGACGAAGTGACCCTGGTCAGCGAGCCATCGGTCGAGGAGCACTCGCCGCCGCCGGTGCCAGGCCTGGTGCGCGACGTCGAGGTCATGCCCGACGGCGTACGTCGGATCACGTTCTACAGCCGGAGCTCCACGGACGAGGAGCCAACATGAGCGAGCGGCGTTTCGACCCCACGGCGCGTGAGTGGGTCACCTTCGCGACACACCGCCAGGACCGTACGTTCAAGCCGCCGGCCGACAGCTGCCCGCTCTGCCCCGACCCCGAAGGCAAGGTCGACGGTGAGATCCGCCGACCTGACTTCGACGTGGCGGTGTTCGACAACCGCTTCCCGTCGATGCGGATACGTCCCGAGGCGCCCGACGTGGCCACATCGCAACTTCTGCCGGTGCTGCCGGGAAACGGGCGATGCGAGGTGCTCGTCTATTCGGCCAACCACGACACCACACTGTCGGCGGTCGGCTACGAGCGCGTACGCCTGCTGGTCGACGTGTGGGCCGACCGCTATGTCGTCCTGGGCAACGAGGGGCACGCCTACGTGCTGCCCTTCGAGAACAAGGGCGAGGTGATCGGCGTGACGCTGTCTCATCCGCACGGTCAGGTCTATGCCTTCCCCGAGGTGCCGCCCCGTCCGCTGCGCGAGCTCGCGTCCTATGCCGCCCACCGAAAGCTCACCGGTCAGTGCCTGGGATGTGAGGTCGTGGCCGCCGAGGTGACAGCCGGGGACAGGGTCGTAGTTCTCGGCGACTACTGGGTCGCTCACGTGCCCTTCTGGGCACGCTTCCCCTATGAGGTGCGGGTCGCGCCGCTCGCGCACTACCCCTCCCTGACGGCCGCCGACCCGGCGGCCCGGGACGACCTCGCCCGTGTGCTCGTCGACCTGCTCACCGGCTTCGACGCGCTCTTCGGCTTCTCTCTGCCCTACGTCATGGGGCTGTTCTCGGCACCTCCTCACGGTGACCCAGCGGTCGCCGGTTGGCAGGGCGAGTGGTCCGACATCAGCCATATGCACTTCATGTTCTCCCCACCGCACCGCAGCGCGACGAAGCTGAAGTACCTCGCCGGTTCCGAGCTCATGGGGGGCGCATTCATGACCGACATCGCGCCGGAGCGCGCCGCGGAGGAGCTGCGCGCGGCGGTAGGACGCGCCTGACCCGCTGGAATTTTCTTCGCTCCACCGGGAGGACGACATACATGGAACTCGATGACCCCGTCGCCACGCTTCGGTGCGACGGCATCGTCGGCCTGAAGGGCGCTTTCGACCGGGCGTGGGTGCAGCAGCTCGGTGAGGACGTGCTGGCCGCCTTCGACGAGGCCCGCGGTCGCGAGGGTGGGGCGGTCGGTCGCGGTCCGCACCGGTTCTATGTCGAGATCCATCCTGAGCAGGTCCGTGGCTTCGCCGAACTGGCGACCCATCCCTGGATCGAGAAGGTCGCGACGGCGGTGCTCGGGCCCGACTACCAGATCGTCGAGGTCGGGTTCGACGTGCCGCTGGCGGGGGCGAGAAACCAGCCGTGGCATCGCGACTTCCCGATGCCGAAGGAGACGCGCGAGCACCAGCGCCTCACGTCGCTCGCGGTGAACGTCACGACTGTCGACACCGACCCCGACATGGGCCCCTTCGAGATCGCGCCGGGCACGCAGTGGGACGACGATCCCGGGTTCGAGCATGGAATGTTTCCGCCGAAGTCGTGGTATCCGCGCTTCGAACAGCGAGCCGTGCGTACGTTCCCGCGAATGGGCGACATCTCGATCAGGTCGGCCCTCACCATCCACCGGGGAACCGCCAACCAGTCGCAGAAGTCGCGGCCTGTCCTCGTGCTCGGCCTCGACGCGCCGGGCGCGGGCAACGCCGACCACCATGACACGGCAGTCACCCGCCGCTACTGGGAAGCGCTACCACAGCGCGTACGCGATCATCTGGTGTGCCCGGTCGTCGACGTGCTCGAGCCGATCCGCCAGAAGCACACGATCGAGGGGCTGGTGATGGGGGAAGCCTGAGCGGTATTTTCCGCGCAGCTTCTGGCTCTCCTCCCTGAGCACCGCGCCACGGCAGGTCGCAGCGACCCTTCCCCGGCGGCGTGGCTCGGAGGAGATGATCACGATGCACCACGCACGACGACGCGTCGCGCAGCAGATGACAACCGCCGGCCACGGCATGTCTTGCCAGCGGCGGGTCCCTTTCGGTTGGCTGCGCTCCTGCGCGCAGGCCTGGGACCACGTCGACGTCCGCGCCGCCCAGAGTCCGTAGCAGCAACCACGTCGACGCTTCACGATGCCAGTTCTCGAGTTGGGACCTGACACCGGCTCGTGCGCTCACGCTCGCGCGTGCGGGACAGCTCGGCGACGGGGACGCGCTGCAGGCCCATGGGAACGGCGACCCAGCAGGACCAGCTGATCGGCGGCTACACCGTCGTTCTGCTCGGCTGACCATCCATCGATGCACCACGTCGGATCGAGCGAGAAGCGGGACGGACATGACCTCCATGGTTGCTGAGCCACTGGTGCACGGAAGCGTCACCAGCACCACGTCACCTAGCGTCGGCGGACTTGTCGTCCAGGTGATCGACCGCAATGTCGGCGCCGACATCACACTGGCCGAGACCGCTACGGATGCACGGGGCGCCTACGTCACCCGCTACTCGCGCGAGAAGCTGACGGTTCGACGCAAGAGCCAGGCCGACCTGCAGGTGCAGGTGCTCGTCGACGGGCAGGTTGTCGCCACGTCCGTGGTCCGCTACGGCGCCGGTGACGAGGAGGAGCTCGACGTCGTCATCCCGCCGACCGTCGGCCTTGCCAGCGAGCACGAGACCCTGCACGCGGCCATCGCCACCGTCTTCGACGGTTCGCTCACCGATCTGCACGAGAGCGACGGGCGCCAGGACATCACCTATCTGGCCAATAAGACCGGATGGGATGCCCGTGCTGTGGCCATGGCGACGACGGCGGCCAAGCTGGGCGGTCAGCCCGACGCCGACGGGACGCTGCCAGCTGACGCCGTGCCTGCGGCGTTCTACTACGCGCTGTTCCGAGCGGGTGTCCCCACCGACGGGGATGCCGTCCACCAGATCGACCCGCAGGCTGCCGTACGCGTCTGGAACGAGGCGATCGAGGCGGCGGTCATCCCCGAGTCCTTGGTGGATGCCCTCCCGCAGGCGACGGCGGCATTCTCCCGCCTCAGCGCCGCGGCCTCGCTCCAGAGGAGCAGCGTCCCGGGTGCCTCGACGCTGGGTGAGCTCCTCGAGGTCTCCGTCGGTGACAACGAGAAGAGCAAGCAAGACTTTGCGGCGCTCGCTGTGGAACGGCCGGGGGCACCGTTCTGGAAGGCCGTCGCAGAGCGACTCGGTGCTGACACCGCCGAGCGACTGCAACTCGACGGGAAGCTGGGATTCCTCACTCTGGACAACGCGCCGGTCATCCGCGCGCTGCACGACGAGCATCGGGAGTCGCCGCTGAGCGATCCGGCGCAGCTCGCCCGCAACGGATTCCACCAAGCGGGCAGGTGGACCGACCTCCTCGCCGGAGCGGGCATCCCCGAGGTCGTGCCCGGCGCCACTCTCGACGAGAAGCGTGAGAACTATGCTCAGGCGGTCGCCGCCCAGCTCAGGATCAGCTATCCGACGGCAACCGTGGCTTCCATGCTGGAGACCGGGCTGGCCCGACTGGACGCCCCTGACGCCGTCCGCGGCAACGTCGTGGCCTTTCTCGACGGACAGGCGGCGTCGTTCGAGATCGGTCGTGAGCCGGTGCAGCGCTATGTCGACCGGATGGAGCTGAACGAGCACGTCGGCGCCGCCGAGATGACGCAGATCAAGCGGCTGCAACGGCTCTACCAGATCACGCCTGACGATGTCGCGCTGGTCGGTCTGCTCGACGCCGGCTTCCACTCTGCTCTGGACGTCGTCCGGCACGACCGCCGGGGCTTCGTCCAGACCTTCGCCGAGAAGCTCGGTGGGACGCACACCGCCGAGCTCGTGCACGCCAAGGCGACGCAGGTTCACTACGTGGTCGCAAACCTCGCCATGACCTATTCAGCCGCACGGTCCGCCCCGACGCTGGGCATGGGCGCGACGTCAGTGCTGCTGGACTCCACACCGGCGGGAGCCGACGCTCCGGCGAATGCCGGCGTGCTCGCCTATCCCACGCTGGAGTCGCTCTACGGCTCGCTCGACTACTGCGGTTGCGAGGAGTGCCGATCATTCCTCAGCCCGGCTGCCTATCTCGTCGATCTGCTGATGTTCCTCGACACGACGGTTCCGGGAAGTGCCAATCCCCAGCAAGTCCTGCTGGGCAAGCGTCCCGACATCGCCGAGCTGCCCTTGACGTGCGAGAACACCAACACGCCTCTGCCCTACATCGACATCGTCAACGAGGTGCTCGAGTACTTCGTCGTCACCAACCCACGCCGGCAGAGCCCGGAGTCGACGCCCACGCTGGCCGGCTATGCCGGGCACGACACGGACGAGCGGATCTCCGCGGAGGAGCTGTCTGCCGAACCACACTTCGTGGATGACGCTGCGTACGCCGCGTTGCAGGCGGAGAACTACCCTCCGCCGCTGCCCTTCCACCGGGCGCTCGAGGCCATCCGCCGTCATCTCGCGGCGCTCGACGCGCCACTCGCGGACACGATGACCGCACTTCGCGCCAACGATGCCATCGAACGGGCGACGGCAGACGGCTACGGCTGGCGCGACATCCTTGCCGAGCGGTTGGGGCTGTCCCGGCCGCAGTACCACCTGCTCACATCGAGCACCGTCGGTCTGGCCGAGCTCTATGGCTATCCGTCCACCACCACGGACACCGACGTCATCAACGACCTGACGGGGTTCAAGCGGTTCGCCAGGCGTGCCCAGCTCGACTATGGCGATGTCGTGGAGCTGGTCAGGACGCGCTTCGTCAATCCGGACTCCGTGCTGATACCGCGCCTGGAAAGGCTTGGGGTGGGCTTCGACTCCATCAAAGCCCTGAAGGACGCCACGATCACGGACGCCGACTTCACCGCCATGCTGCGGCCGGGGCTGGACCCCGCGGAATACGGCGGGGACATCCTCGCCTGGCTGCGGAACGACGCGATGTTAGCGCGCATCATGGGCCTCATCACGATCGTCGTCCCCGCGGGCGGTGACGCCTGCGACGTCGACAGCCTCGAGCTGCGCTATGTGCTTCCCGACCCTGATGCCAACAGGCTGGCTGCCGTCGACTTCACCAAGCTCGCCCGCTTCGTACGTCTGTGGCGCGCCCTTGGCTGGCGGATGAGCGATGTCGACGACGCGGTGTGCAGCCTGTGGCCGACGGCGGACCTGCCCATCGGCAACGACGCCGCGTCGCTCGAGCGGCTGGACTCGGGCATGTCGGCCGTGCTGCCTCGACTCGGACACGTCGCTGCGTTGATGTCGCGGCTGCACCTGCGGGTCGCGCACGACCTCCCGTCGATGCTGGCGCTGTGGGCGCCCATGGGCGTGCGTGGTGCCACCTCGTTGTTCAGCACGTTGTTCCACCAGCGATCTGGTCTGCAGGACGACGCGGCATTCGACGAGGACGCGGACGGTGACGTGCTGACCGACACGTCAGCCAAGCTCCTGGACCATGCCGACGCCATCCGCGCCGCAGCCAACGTCACCGGCGCCGAGCTCGCCGCGATCACTACCTCCCTGGCCTATGACGACACGACGGTTCTGGGCCTGTCCGAGGTGTCGGCCGTATATCGACGTGCCTGGTTGGCACGCACGTTGCGCATCAGCGTCACCGAGCTGCTCGGGCTGCTCGGTGCGAGCGCCGTGGACCCGTTTGCGATGCCCGACCCGCCGATTCCGGGAGCGCTCATCCTGCTCGATCTGCTCGACGAGCTGCGCGCGGCGGAAATCAAGCCGTCCGAGGCGCTGCGCCTGGTGTGGGGACGCGACGTCTCAGGTGTCCGGGGACTCGAAGACGCCGCTCTGAGCCCGTTCCTGCGTTCCCTCCGATTGACTCTCCTGGCTGTGAACGGCGAGTTCACCGTCGCGGACGATCCTCAGGGCGAGCTCGCTCGGACGCGCATGGCCATGGTCTATGACACCGAGACGACGGCGTATTTCTTCTCGCTCATCGAAGGCACCATGCCGTTCGCCGTGCACTACCTGGCACCGGAGGCCGGCCTGCCCGACGCGGTCGTATCAGCGTCGGGCGGGCGTCTGGCCTATGACGGCCTGGGCCGCCGGCTGGTCCACGCGGGACCGCTGCATGAGGTCGAGCGCGATGCGATCCTCGCCCTTGCAGGCCTGCCTGCCGACCTCCTGACCGCGGTGGGACAGCTGTTCTCCGACACCGTTGCCGCGCAGACGACGCTGTTCACGAGCTATCCCGAGCTGCAACCGCTGCATGACGCCTTCGTCGCGTCGACTGCGTCGTTGGAGCAGAAACGTGCGGCGCTGCTGGTGCAGGTGCTGCCCGACCTTGTCCGGCGCCGTCAGCAGCAGCAGGCGGTGCTGGCCGCATCGGCAGCGGCGTCGGCAGACCCGACCTTCGCACCCGCTCTGCTCGATGACCACGAGGTGCTGCGCGCCTCGCGCGACTCGGCACGGCCCGCGCTCGATGACCTCATCGCCGTCGCGCAGCCTGGTGCCACAGCGCAGTTCTACCTGCGTGACACCGCGACCGGAGCTCTCGACGTGGGTCCGGTCACGGTCGAGACCATCGCCTATGCACCGGGGACGGGACGCACGCTGCCCCCGGCTGCAGGCGGTGCCCCGATCTCCGGCAGATGGACGGCATGGCTGGAGCCGCCGCAGGCGGGAACGTATGCCCTGACCGTGACCACCGATGCGAGCGCCACCGTCAGGCTCGCGCTGTCAGGTGCGGATGTGCCACTCGTCGGGGTCGGCGGGTCCTGGCGCAACACCACGCCCATCGTCCTGGCGGCAGGCTCCTTGAACCAGCTCGAGCTGGTCGTCGAGAAGGTCACCTCGGTGGTCGACCTGCGCTGGGGCACGACCGGCGTTGCCGCGCAGGTCGTCCCGGGGCGCTACCTGTATCCCGCTCTCGTGGTGGACGACGCCCGCGCACTCCTGCAGCGGTTCCTCTGCGCGACCACTCTTGCGACGCACGCGAAGCTCACTGCGGCCGAGACGGCTCACCTCGCGAAGTCGTCCACCGTCTCGGGGGAGGGCTGGCTGAACGCTGTCCCTTCGAGCGGTCCGGCCCCCGCCGCGACGTCTGCGTCGCTCCTCGCCCCGCTCCGCTCGCTCTGCCAGTACGCGGTCGCCAAGACGCGGTGCAGCTCGGACGACGACCGTCTGCTGCAGGTCGTGAAGGACCCCGCGGCGCTGTCTGCGAGCGGAGAATCCCTGCTCGCCACGGTGCTTGGCTGGAGGGATGAGGCCATCGCGGCTCTGCTCGACCGCTTCTCCTTGACGCGGCCAGACCTCGGCGACGTGGCGAACCTCACGCGGCTGCGCACGGCGATGGACGTCGTCACCGCAGTGGGGATCGATGCACCGACCTTGCTGCGTGCGACCACCAACGAGCCGACGGGAGACACCGTACGCATCCTGCGGGCTGCGTTGCGCGCCCGTAGCGACCGCACGACTTGGCTCGGGGTGCTCAAGCCCATCAATGACGAGCTGCGTGAGCTGCAGCGGGACGCGCTGGTGGCGTACGTTCTCGCACGCCTGGCGGAGGATCCCGCGACAGCGCGCATCGACACCGTCGACAAGCTGTTCGAGTACTTCCTCATGGATGTCGAGATGCAGCCCTGCACGCAGACCTCGCGCATCCGACATGCCCTGCTGTCGGTGCAGCTCTTCGTGGACCGCTGCCTGCTGAACCTGGAGCCCGGGATCCTGCCCTCGGCCGTCGACTCCAAGCGATGGTCGTGGATGAAGCGCTATCGCGTCTGGGAGGCCAACCGCAAGGTCTTCCTGTGGTCGGAGAACTGGCTCGAGCCCGAGCTCCGCGACGATGCGTCGCCCATCTTCAAGGAGGTGATGAGCGAGCTGTTGCAGGGTGACATCACCGATGACGCTGCTGCGACCGCGCTGGGCAGCTACCTGACCCGGTTGGAGGAGGTGGCTCGGCTCGAGCCGTGCGGCATGTATGTCGTGGAGAACTCGCCCGGCGTGCAGGACGACGTGGTGCACCTCGTCGCCCGCACCGAGGGAGCGCACCGCAAGTTCTTCTATCGCAGCCGCGACCATGGGTCGTGGATGCCCTGGCAGCACGTGAAGCTCGACATCGAGGACGACCCGATCGTGCCGTGCGTGTGGCAGGGACGGCTCTTCCTCTTCTGGCTGCGCATCGTCAAGCAGTCACAGACGACCGCGAGCATCCCAGGGAGCGGGTCCAGCACAAACCTCACCTCCCTGACCCGCGCCGACGTCGGTGCGGTGGCTCCCATGGTGGGGGTCGCGGCGGTGCTCTGCTACAGCGAGTACGTCAGCGGCACCTGGCAGCCGGCCAAGACGTCGGACGTCTCGCTGCCGACCGCTCTCACAACCTGCCGACCGGAGCAGTTCCACCGTTGCAGGATTCGTCTCGCGACGCGCGAGGTCTCGGACGGGCTGGACGTCCAGATCATCGGTGACGGCTACGGTTCGTCCTTCCACCTCTACAACACCCACAGCGCGCCGGTACGGCGCGAGGACATCCCCCCGAGTGGGCAGCTCCTCTTCTTCTCGCGGCCGGACACCCGCTCGATCGACACGTCGACGAGAGACCTGGTGGCGACGTACGACCGTGGGGGCATGCTCCTGGGCTTCATGGGGACAGATCAGGAACTCACCCGCAACATCTTGCACACCGACTACAACGACCGCGCCGTCGTTCCCGGCCAGCCGCTCGACGAGGTGTGGGACTCGCCCTTCGTCTACAGCGACGCGCGGCACGTCTTCTATGTGACCACTACGGAGCGGCAGATCTCCGTGGCCGTGTTCCAGGGCTACGGGACGGTGGACGGCGCGTCGACCAAGCAGATCAACACGATCCCGCCGATCGTCATCGCCACGAAAGAGCCTCCCGTGCGGGACCGGCGCGGACCCGTCGAACGTGACAACCCCCATGTCTTCGACCAGGGCAGCACCGAGCGGCTCGTTCGCGAGGACGCCTACATCCGCACAGGCATCGGCACCACTGCGCCCGTGTCGTTTGACGGTCGGCTCATCGGGCCGCTGGGCGCACTCGGCGACACCGCTCGACTCGAGCAGTAGGAGAAGACGATGACCAAGACCGTTGCCAGCAGCTTCCACTACGCGACGGAGGCCGCTCAATGGCAGAAGCTGTTCGCCTACCAGAACGACACGGCGTTCACCTACACGTTCGACAACCTCTTCCACCCGTTCGTCGGTGAGCTGATCACCCGGCTCAACCAGAAGTCGATCCGCGGAATGCTCGACGCGACCTGGCAGGACAGCCTCACCCGCGACTTCTTCACGACGACCTACCAGGTGCACGAGTCGAGCACCATCGCCGTGCACAGCTCACCGAAGAACATCGATCTGAGCGCCGGCGGCCCCTATGCGAACTACAACTGGGAGCTGCTGTTCCACGTGCCGCTGACCATCGCGGTGCACCTGTCGAAGGCTCAGCGCTTCAGCGAGGCGCAGAAGTGGTTCCACTACATCTTCGACCCCACCTCCGACGACACGACCGTCCCTGCGCCGCAGCGCTTCTGGAGGTTCCTGCCCTTCCGCCGGCTGGCTCCGGGGCAGCGCATCGACGAATTGCTGCGGCTGCTCGCCAAGCCGGTCGCCGAGTGCACTCCCGCAGAGATCGCGCAGCGTGACAGCACGCTGCAGAGCTATCAGGACATCATCGACAAGCCGTTCCAGCCCCACGCGGTGGCTCGGGCCCGCGTCGCCCCGTATCAGTACAGCGTGGTCATGAAGTATCTCGACAACCTCATCAGCTGGGGTGACAGCCTCTTCGCCCAGGACAGCGTCGAGACGATCAATGAGGCGATCCAGCTCTACGTGCTCGCGGCCAACATCCTCGGCCCACGCCCGCAGCAGATGCCGACGCTGGCCACGTCGACCCCACGCACGTTCTCGCAGCTGAAGGCAGCGGGGCTCGACCAGACGGGCAACGTGTTCGTCGAGCTCGAAGGTCAGTTCCCGCTCGACATCGCCATGCCACAGGCCAGCGCCGAGGGAGACGAAGGGTCGACACCGCTGTTCGGGATCGGCCGGACCCTCTACTTCTGCATCCCGCCCAACGACAAGCTCCTCGGCTACTGGGACATCGTGGCCGACCGCCTCTACAAGATCCGCAACTGCCTGAACATCGAAGGCGTCTATCGTCAGCTCGCCCTGTTCGACCCGCCGATCGACCCCGGGATGATGGTGAGAGCGGCGGCCGCGGGTGTCGACATCAGCTCCGTCGTCGCGGGGCTCAACGCGGCGCCCAGCCCAGTGCGGGCCCGCGTCCTCCTTCAGCAGGCGCTGGCCATGGCGGCGGAGGTGCGCTCGATGGGGGCAGGCCTGCTCAGTGCGCTGGAGAAGCGTGACGGTGAGAAGCTCTCGCTTCTCCGTCAGAGCCACGAGGCCTCGCTGCAGCGCCTGAACCTGGATGTGAGGTTCCTGCAGTGGAAGCAGGCACAGGAGGCGACTGAGGTCCTGCTGAAGAACCGCACCAGCACCCTCGAGCGCTACGAGAGCCAGCTGCGACTACTCGGCCTCTCCCGCGACACCACGGCGGTCCCCGACAGCGTGGCCCTCGATCGACGACCCCTCACCGAGGAGACGTTCGACGAGGCCTACGGCGCGCTCGTCGGCGCGTACGACTCGCTGCCTGCGGCCCCGAAGCTGCCGGCGCTGCGTCTGTCCGAGGCGTCGTCGCCCGCCAACCAGTCCGGTGCCGCGGGCAGCGGGGCGCTCTTCCTCAACGCCAACGAGGACCTGGACCTCAACGTCTTCGGCCCGCAGGCCCGCACGGAGCGGGTCGCCGCGCAGGCGGTCGAGACGGCGTTCGGCGTGCTGTCACTCATTCCCGACATGGGGATCGACCTGCACTACTGGGGACTCGGCGGTCACGCCGTCCTGTTCGGCGGATCGTTGTTCGCGAACCAGGGCCGGTTCATCGCCAACGTCCTCAACCTCGCCGCCTCGGTCGCGGAGGGGCAGGGCACCGTCGCCAGCAAGACAGCCAGCTATGAGCGGCGGGTCGACGACTGGATCCTCGCGGCGCGCACGTCGGCGGCGGAGCTCGCCCAGATCGGACGCCAGATCCTGGGGTCACTTCTCGCCGAGGAGGTCGCGCGTCACGAGTACGCCGTCAACAAGAAGCAGATCGAGCAGTCGGACGAGGTGGACTCGATGCTGCACGAGAAGTTCACGAACGACGAGCTCTACGGCTGGATGCAGGGAGAGCTGTCGAAGACCTACTACGACTACTACCGCATGGCAGTCGACCTCGCCCGCAAGGCGGAGCGGTCGGTCAAGCGCGAGCTGATGCGCCCCGAGCTCGACGAGCGCCAGTTCGTCGCGATGAACTACTGGGACGGTGGCCGCAAGGGTCTGTTGAGCGGCGAGTCGCTCTATCTCGACGTGAAGAAGATCGAGCTGGCCTACCAGGAGCAGAACCGCCGCGAGCTCGAGCTCACCCGTCACATCTCCCTTCGCCAGCTCGACCCCATCGCCCTGCTGAACCTCAAGGTCACCGGGTCATGCGAAGTGGCGGTCCCCGAATGGCTCTATGACCGCGACTGCCCCGGCCACTACCTGCGGAGGCTGAAGTCCGTCGGTGTGTCCATCCCTTCGGTGGTGGGGCCCTACACGTCCCTGAACTGCACGCTCTCCTTGCTGAGCAGCACGATCCGGACCTCATCCCTGCTCAAGGACGGCGCGTATGTGCGCGGCGCCGACGACGACCGCTTCCTCGACGTGACCGGTGCGGTGTCGTCGATCGTCACGAGCACCGGCACGAACGACACCGGACTGTTCGAGACGAGCCTGTCCGACGAGCGGCCGCTGCCCTTCGAGGGAGCGGGTGCCGTGTCCGCGTGGCGGTTGTCCCTGCCGAACCGGTTCCGGCCCTTCGACTACAACACGATCGCGGACGTGATCCTGCACGTGCGCTACACGGCACGCGAGGCGGGCGGCCAGCTCGCGGATGCCGCGACGTCGCGTCTCGCCGAGCTGCTCGCTGCCGAGAACGACGCCGGGCTGGCGCTGCTCCTCGGCCTACGCCAGGAGTTCTCGGCCGAGTGGGCGGCCTTCACCGGCTCGACCAACGACCTGTCGGTGTCACTGAGACGCGAGCACTTCCCCTACTGGACTCAGGGCCTGCCCCTCGCGATCGAGGGCATCGAGCTCTACACCGTCATTGGCGCTGACGTGGACCATCGGCGGCTGTCACGGCGTGCCATCGTGCTCGCGGTCGGTTTTCCTGCGGACCTCAACGCAACAGGCGCCGTCACGGTCACCGCGGCGCCCGATGCCCAGGTGCTCAAGCGTGACACCAGCCAGCCTGTCTATCTCTCCGTGCGCTACCGCGTGGACGTCTGAGCGACATGAGCAGCCAGACCAGCACGGCCGACGGGAGCGGGCGAGCAGCCAGCCCCTACGAGCCGCCGTCCGTGCAAGCACCGAAGGGCGGTGGTGCCGTTCGAGGCCTGGGTGAGAAGTTCAGCGCCAACGCCGTCACGGGGACCGCGTCGATGTCGCTGCCCCTGGCGATCAGCCGGGGTCGATCGGGGTTCCAGCCGACGCTCTCGCTGTCATACGACTCGGCGGCCGGCAACGGGCCCTTCGGATTCGGCTGGAGCCTGTCGACCCCCTCGATCACGAGGAGGACCGATCGCGGCATCCCGCGCTATGCGCCGAACGACGCGACGGACGTGTTCATCCTGTCCGGCGCCGAGGACCTCGTGCCCGTCCTGGATGTGCACGGCGCCCCGACGGCTGACGGAGCGAGCGTGCCGGGCGTCCGCATCCATGGCTACCGACCGCGGGTCGAAGGGCTGTTCGCGCGGATCGAACGATGGGTCACCCTTGCGACCGGTGACGAGCACTGGCGCTCGATCACCCGCGACAACGTCACGACGCTCTACGGCCTGGCGCAGGTCTCGCGGATCCAGGCTGACGGCATCAGCGGCGGTCCGCCGCGGGTCTTCAGCTGGTTGATCAGCGAGAGCTATGACGACAAGGGCAACTGGATCGTCTACGACCATGTGGCAGAGGACGCTTGCGGCGTTGACGCGGGGGTGGCGTCGGAGCAGCGGCGCGAACGAGGAGCGCAGCGCTATCTGCAGCGCATCCGTTATGGCAACCGGGTGCCACGGTCCGTGGGCAGCGACCCGGCGGCCGCCGGCTGGATGTTCGAGGTGGTGCTCGACTACGACGAGGGGTATCTGCAGAACCTCGCGCCTGACGCAGCGCATCCGGTCGACCAGCAGCTGGCCCGGGTTCATGCAGGCGTTCGGCGCACCACGGCCTGGTCGCTGCGTCCCGACCCGTTCTCCACGTGCCGAAGCGGCTTCGAGGTGAGGACGCACCGGCGCTGCCACCGCTTCCTCATGTTCCACCGCTTCGACGAGCTGGGCGCCGAAGCCTGCCTCGTACGCTCCCAGCAGCTCGGCTATGACGACTTCGACTACGCCCAGGCCTTCTCGGCCGACCGCGAGCGTGCGCATCCAGGCAGTACGCGCTATGGCTCCTTCCTGTGCTCGGTGACCCAGGCCGGTCACGTCCGCGACGAGACCGCACCTGTGCAGGACCTCAACGGTGTCCCACAGGTCACCTACCGGACGAGGAGCCTGCCCCCGCTGCGGCTCAGCTACAGCAGACCCGACCTCGACACGTCCTTGCGCACCCTCGACGCCACGGACGCCGCCAACCTGCCCGCGGGCGTCGACGGCTCGACCTACCGGCTCGTCGATCTCGACGGCGAAGGGGTGGCGGGCGTCCTCAGCGTGCTCGACAACGGCTTGTTCTACAAAGCAAACCTCGGCGGCGGTCACTTCGGTGACCTGCAGCAGGTGCCGACGGCACCAGCACGCGCCGCCCTGGGCGGCGGCAACCAGCTGCTCGACCTCTCGGGCAACGGCAGGCTCGATGTGGTTGCGCTCGGCGAGCCGCTGCCCGGCTTCTATGAGCGCACTGCGGCCGCCGGCTGGGAGCCCTTCCATGCACTCGCACACCGCCCCGTCGTCGACTGGGACGACGCGAACCTGCGGTTCGTCGACTTGGACGGCGACGGCCTGGCCGACGTGCTGACGACGCAGGACGACCGCTTCACATGGTGGCCGTCGCTGGGAGACCGTGGGTTCGGTGAGAGCGCGAGCGTGCCGGCGCCCGTCGACGACGCTGCTGGACCACGGCTCGTGCTGGATGACGGCATCCGGTCCATCTATCTCGCCGACATGTCCGGCGACGGTCTGAGTGATCTCGTCCGGATCCGCAACGGCGAGGTCAGCTATTGGCCGAACCTCGGCTACGGCCGCTTCGGTGCCCGCGCGCAGCTCGACTCCGTGCCGATGTTCGACTCGACGGACGACTTCGACCAGCGCCGCATCCGGCTCACCGATGTGGACGGCACCGGCCCCGCCGACATCATCTATCTCGGCCGCGACCACCCGCGCGTCTACTTCAACCAGTCCGGCAACGGCTTGAGCCCGGCCCGCGAGCTGCCTTCGGCCGTCCCCGGAGACGACGTGACCGCGGTGACCACGGCGGATCTGCTCGGGACAGGAACCACGTGCCTGGTGTGGTCCTCGCCGTTGCCGGGGGAGCCGGCTCCACTTCACTACCTCGACGTGCTGGGCGGACGAAAGCCGAACCTGCTCATCAGCACCGACAACTCCATGGGCGCCCGCACAGACGTGGCTTACGCATCCTCGACCATCGGCTATCTGGCGGACAAGAACGCCGGGCGGCCGTGGGTCACGCGGCTGTCCTTCCCGGTCTGCGTGGTCGACCGGGTCATCGTGACCGACGCAGTGAGCGACACCCGCCTCACGACGAGCTATCGCTACCGGCACGGCTACTTCGACGAGCTGGAGCGCGAGTTCCGCGGGTTCGCGCTCGTGGACCAGGTCGACGCAGAGGTTCTCGCACCGGGCAGACCCGGTGAGGTCGATGCCTCACCGCTGCTCACGCGGTCCTGGTTCCACACCGGCGCCTACCTCGACCGCAACCACATCTCCGACTTCTTCGCGTCGCATCCTGGCCCGGACGGCTACTACCGTGAGCCGGCGGCACCTGCCGGTGAAACCGCTGCACAGCTCCTGGCTGACACCGTCATGCCCGCATCACTCGACCTGGAGGAGGAGCGCGAGGCGTGCCGAGCCCTGAAGGGCTCGCTGCTCCGGCAGGAGGTCTATGCCCTCGACGCGGGACCGGCGCAGGACCGTCCCTTCCTCGTCACAGAGCAGAACTTCGGGCTCACGGTCCTGCAACGACGCCACGGCAACCGCCATGCGGTCTTCCTGAGCCACCCGCGTGAAAGGCTCACGCAGCACCACGACCGCGTGCGCGTCCCCGTCGTCGGCGGCCACATCGTCCCTGACGACATCGCGCCCGTGGACGCAGTGTGGCGGGATGACCCACGGGCCGAGCATGTGCTCACCCTTCTGACCGATGATTACGGCAATGTGTTGCAGGAAATGCACATCTTCTATCCGCGACGGTACATCGACGGTCGTCTTCCGGCCGAGGAAGACCGCGCCGAACAGGCGCGGCTGCGGATCACCGCGACGGTGAGCAACTTCACCAATGCGGTCGACACCCTCACCGACCACCGGACGCCCTTGCCTTCGCGAACCGAGCGTTTCGAGGTGACGGGGGCGACGGCTCCTGCTGGTGGACGTCTGCAGCTCGCGGATGCCCAGCTGCTGCTCACCTCCGCCGCTGAGCTCGATGTCGAGGCCGAGTCGATGCCGGGTGTGCTCCAGAAGCGCCTCCGCGACGCGACGCGCACAGTCTATCGACGCAACGACCTGACAGCGGCGAGCGATGTTGACGTCCTCGAGTCGATGGCGCTGCCTTTTCAGGATTACAGGCTCGCACTGACCGAGGGCCTGCGGACTTCCGTGTTCGGGGCTCGACTGACTGACGGCGACCTCGCCGCGGGCGGCTATGTGCGACTGCCAGGGGGAACCGGCTGGTGGACCCCGTCGAACCGCGTCTTCTACTCCCCGTCGGCGGCCGACTCCGCGGCGGCCGAGCTGGGCTTCGCACGCGCCCACTTCTTCCTCCCTCGGCGCTTTCGCACGCCGTTCCACACGGCGACGGTGAGCACAGACAGCGTGGTGACCTACGACGACAACGATCTGCTGATCACGCAGACGCGGGACCCGCTCGAGAACGTGGTGACGGTCGGAGAGCGCGACCTGGCAGGTGTGCGCACGGCGGACGGCCTCGACTACCGGGTCCTGGCGCCTCGGCTTGTCACGGACATCAACCGCAACAGGACCGCCGTGGCATTCGACGCGCTCGGGATGGTGGCCGGCAACGCGGTGATGGGGAAGGCCCTCCCCGACGCGCAGGAGGGTGACTCCCTCGTAGGCTTCGAGGCCGACCTGAGCCCGTCGCAGGTTGCCGCACATCTGGCGGACCCGGTCGCGGCTGCGCCTGCACTGCTCGGTTCTGCGACGAGTCGGATCGTCTATGACATCGACGCGTTCGCACGCACGGGGACCGAACCGTCCGTCGTCCACACGATGCGCCGCGAGACGCGGCCAGGTGACCCAGCCCCCGCCGGCGCCCCGCGTGTCCAGCTCGAGTTCGTCTACTGCGACGGGTTCGGTCGCGAGGTGCAGACGAAGAAGCGGGCCGAGCGCGGGCCGGTGGGCGGTGCCGCCGACGTCGAGCCACGCTGGGTCGCCAGCGGCTGGAAGGTGTTCGACAGCAAGGCCAGACCGGTGCGTCAGTACGAGCCGTTCTTCTCCGCCACCCATGGCTTCGATCGCGACGCGGCCGTCGGCGTGACGTCGATCCGGTGCTATGACGCGATCGGGCGCGTCGTCGCCACGATCAAGCCGGACCGCAGCTGGGAGAAGTCCGTCTTCTCGCCGTGGCACCAGGAGACGTGGGACGTCAACGACACGGTCCTCATCCCCGACCCCGCCGCCGACCCCGACGTGGGCAGCCATGTCGCTCACCTTGTGCAAGGGGACTTCTCCCCGACGTGGTACGCGGCCCGCGCCACCGGCGCCATGGGTCCCGGCCAGCAGCGGGCTGCGCGGCGAGCCGCAGTCCACGCAGGCACACCGACCGTCGTGCACTCGGACAGCCTCGGGCGCACGGTCGCCACCGTGACGAACAACCGGCATGCCTACGACAACGCGCCCATCAGCGCAGTGGTGTCGGAGGTCCAGGTGGACCGCGTGAGGCTCGACATCGACGGCAACCAGTTCGCTGTCGTCGATGCGCTGCACCGCACGGTCGCCAACCACACCTTCGACCTCGTGGGGCGCAGGATCCGCCAGGTCAGCATGGAGGCCGGCACGCGATGGGTCCTCGACGACGTCCTCGGCCAGCCGCTCTATCGCTGGGACAGCGCGGGGCGGCGCTACCGCAGCGCCTACGACGCGCTGCGCCGGCCGACGGGATCCTTCATGCTCCCGGCCGGTGCAGGCACCGAGCTGATGGTGGGCCGGGTGACCCACGGTGAGGCCGACCCGCACGGCGACACGACCAACAGTCGCGGCAAGGTCGTCGCCGTACGCGACCAGGCCGGCCTCGTCACCACGGATCTCTACGACTTCACCGGCAATCTCGTGCGCTCGTCGCGCAGGATCGCGGCGTCGTTCGACACCACGCTGGACTGGTCCGTCGAGCAACCGCTCGAGGGAACGTCGTACGTCACGACCGTCGCCAGCGACGCGCTGAACCGGCCCGTCCGCAAGCAGCTGCCCGACGGCACCGTCATCGCGTTCGCCTACAACGAGGCGGATCTGCTCGAGTCGCTGTCGGCGAACCTGCGCGGCGAGACGGCGGGCGGGGTCCCGGTGTGGACGACGTTCGTCTCCGGCATCAGCTATGACGCGAAGGGTCAACGCCTCGAGGTCGATCTCGGCAACGGCGCGCGAACGTCGCGCACCTACGACCCCCTCACCTCCCGTCTGGCCAACCTGACCACCACGCGCGACGTGCACGCTTTTCCCGGCGACGATGCGCAACCGGGTTGGCCCGGGCGGTCGGTGCAGCGTCTGCGCTACGCATACGACGCCGTCGGCAACGTCCTCGGCATCCATGACGAGGCGCAGCAGGCGGTGTTCTTCCGCAACCGGCGCGTCGACGCCAGCAACGACTTCACCTATGACGCCACCTACCGGCTCATCGAGGCGATCGGGCGAGAGCACCTGGGACAGGTGGGAGGCACTCCCGTACCCCACTCCTACAACGACGCCCCGCGCGTCGGTGTGGACTGGGCAGCCAACGACGGCAACGCCATGGGCACCTACCAGGAGCGCTATGTCTATGACGCCGCGGGAAACCTCAAGGCCATGAGCCACCGCGGCTCCGACCCCGTGGCGCCAGGCTGGACGCGGACGTTCGAGCACGTCGAGGGGAGCCAGATCGACGTGGCGCAACACAGCAACCGCCTCACGACCTCGACCGTGGGCACCGCCACCGAGACCTTCAGCACCGGCGGGGACGGCTATGACCCCCTGGGCAACATGCTGCGCATGCCGCAGCTGCGGGAGCTGCGCTGGGACATCAACGGGCACCTGCAGATGAGCCGCCGCCAGGCCGTCGGCCCGGATGACAGCGCGGGCAGCCAGCACGGTGGCGAGGCGACCTGGTTCAGCTATGACGCTGACGGCAACCGCGTGCGCAAGGTCACGGTGGGCGCCAACGGAGCCGTCATCGACGTGCGGGTCTACATCGGGGACTACGAGCTCTACACGCGCACAGGAGGCGTCACGCGAGAGTCGGTGCACGTCATGGAGGGCCCGCGTCGCGTGGCGATCGTGGAAACGCGAACGGCCGGTGCCGAGCCCGGCGTGCCCGAGCGGCTGGTGCGCTACCAGATCTGCGACCACGTCGACTCCAGCACCCTGGAGCTCGACGATCGGGCGCGCATCGTGTCCTACGAGGAGTACGCGCCGTTCGGAAGCACGACCTACCAGGCGGTGGCGAGCCAGACGCAGGCGCCGAAGCGATTCCGGCGTGGGGGCAGGGAACGTGACGACGAGACCGGGTTGACCTACCACTCGGCGCGCTACTGCGCACCGTGGCTCGGGCGCTGGATCAGCTGCGATCCCGCGGGGCTTGTTGACGGGCCCAACCTCTATCGCTATGTCAGGAACAACCCGCTCACCTACACGGACCCGCAGGGAACGGACCCGCCGGCCGACCCGAAGCCGCTCACCCTCGGCCCGCTCGAGATCGGCAACCTGCGCGGCAGCGCCTCGCTCACCGGCAACCTCAACGTCACCCTCAACGACATCTGGTCGTCCGAGCGGTCGATCGAGGTCAACTCGCTCAGCGCAGGTGGCCACGTGCTCCTGCACTCCGACCTGCGCCTGCCCAGCCTCGGCCTGTCCGGCTCCGGCAGCTACCGCCTCGACCTCGCCGGGCTGCGCATCAGCCACGAGTTCGCGACGGCGGAGATCGACGGCCGGGCGACGGTGAGCGCTGGGCCCTTCCGGGTGGGGCTGGACATCAGCGCGTACGGCTCCACCGTGCTTCCGGCGCGCATCCGGCTCGGTGATGCAGCCAGCCAGCTCACGGGCAGCCTGAGCCAGTTCCACGGCTGGGTCGGCATCCACGGTCACGTCGAGGTGGGCAACTTCGCGATCGCCGGCTTCTCTGCCAGCGGCGACGTGGGCCCGGGCGCGCAAGGGACGTTGCAGGTGCGTGGCACGGTCGGCATTCCCAGCCTGTCCGGGGGACCGGTGACACCGTTCGGTCACCTCAGCGGAACCGCGACCTTCAACGGCGCGAGCTACAACGCGAGCGGGAGCTTCCACGCGGGTCTGTTCCCGATCCCCGCCTACACCCTGGGCAGCTGGTCGGTCTCGTCCGAGCATGGCTTCAGCGCGACGGGGCACTACGTCGGCCCACAGTTCGGTCCCAACGGGCTCAACGTCGGCATCAACCCGACAGCGGGGGTCACCGAGGGTCCACCCAACCGGCAGAGTTCGACCGCGCCGCACACCGGCGGAGCGGGCGGTGCGCTCTACATGTCCGAACCCGGGCCGAGCATCGGCTACACGTACTTCCACTACAGCCCGACCGGGACGACGTTGTTCAACGTCGGTGTATCACCGACGTCTTCCGCGGTTCCTTACTACAGCGGCGGGGTGTCGCAGCCTCTGGGCGGCCCGTCGACGGGCCCGTACGTCGGATTCCAGCTTCGCACGAACTTCTAGCAGGAGGCAGTCATGAAGAACCAACAGAGCCACACCATCGCGGTCGACGACGCCGTCTTCCGTCAGGTCTACGACTCAGCGGCCTCCCTGCCGGGCTGTCACCGGTGGGTGACGCGTGACGAGGACGTGCGCGAGATCGAGACGATCCTCGGGATGCCCCCTCAGACCATCGGCGCGCCGCTGTGGGTCAGCGGCGACACGCGCACCTGCGCGACGTGCGACCGTGAGATCAACTGGCTCGACATCGTCGCGTCCGGGCTGGCTCACGTGCACTCGGCAGCGATGATCGCCGAGGTCATCCTGGGCAAGCAGAAATACGTCAACACCGAGGCGCCGCGCGCGATCGCGCACGTGCAGTGCGTCTCGTGCGGGACGCCGTTCGAGGGCCTGCGCAGCTTCAAGTGCCACAACTGGGCCTACGCCATGCCGGCTCTGCTCGAGGTCATCTCCGAGATGGAGCGCTCGAGGGTGACGTCGGGCTGAGGCCGTCGCCGCCCGGGTGCGCTCTGCCGCCCGGCGCGCAGGTGGCAACCGGGTGTTCGGTGGGTAGCCTCACCCGCATGTCCTCCGACTCCTGGTCCGAGCCCGTCGCAGCCCCCACGCGCTGGGGAGTGCTTGCCACCGGCGGCATCGCCAAGGACTTCGTGCGCGACCTTGCGCTGCTGCAGGACGCCGACGTCGTGGCCGTCGGCTCCCGGTCCCAGGAGTCGGCCGACGCCTTCGCCGACCAGTTCTCCATCGCGCACCGCCATCCCAGCTATGACGCGCTGGCCGAGGATCCGGACGTCGATGTCATCTATGTCGCCACCCCGCATCCCGGACACCATGCCGCCGCCTTGCGTGCGATCGAGGCAGGCAAGGCGGTGCTGGTCGAGAAGCCGTTCACGATGGACGCCGGTGAGGCTGTCGACCTGATCGAGGCCGCCCGCACCCGCGGGACCTTCCTCATGGAAGCGATGTGGACGCGCTTCCTGCCACACATCGCACGGATCCGCGAGATAGTCGCGGCCGGCACCCTCGGCGACATCGTCACGCTCACTGCTGAGCACGGGGGTTATTTCGCGCGGAACCCCGAGCACCGGTTGTTCAAGCCGGAGCTGGGTGGCGGGGCGCTGCTCGACCTCGGGATCTATCCGGTGTCGTTCGCGTCGATGGTGCTCGGGGCTCCCACCGCGGTGACAGCCGTGAGCGAGCCCGCCTTCACCGGCGTCGACGCCACCACCTCGGTCATCCTGCAGCACGCCGGTGGGGCCCAGGCCGTGCTGAACACCACGTCGTACGCCGCCTGCGGCAACGCGGCCGCCATCAACGGAACCGACGCGCGTATCGAGATCGCCGGCACGTTCTATGCACCTACGACCTTCGAGGTCATCGCCCGTGACAAGAGCGTGCTCGAGACCTATGACGTGCCCATGGCCGGTCATGGCTTGCGGTTCCAGGCGGCGGAGGTGGGCCGGTGCCTGCGGGCGGGCCTGACCGAGAGCCCGGTGCTGACGCTGGACGAGACGTTGTCGATCATGCGCACGATGGACGAGATCCGGCGCCAGATCGGTCTCACCTACGGCTAGACCTTCTCGTCAGGCGCCCGTCAACCTCAGATCCGCTCGTCAGGCCCTGGTGAGCACGCTGACCTCGTCGGACCATGGCTGACGGCCTACGGTCACCGGCCGGTCCGTGTCGATGGACTCGCTCATCGCCAATGACAGCAGGTGGTCGTGGCACCCGTCGGCCAGCGGATATGGAGCTGGACCCGTGCCATGCGCCCAGTCGCCCGTGCGTCGAAGCAGCTCGGCCGTGGCGAGGTCTTCGTCGGACAACCGAGCACCGAAGTAGTCGTTGCGCCAGATGACCTGACCATCGAAGGAGATGAAGTCGAGGTCGAGTCCCTCGAGGTTGAGATCCTTGCCGACCTCGCGCCGCAGCAGGAGTGACGTCATCGGAGTGCGAGCGTCGATCAACCGCACGACCGAATCGTCCATCAGCTCACCTGCGGTGCCCCGCACGAGGATGCGCCTGTGCCGCAGCATGTTCCACCACTGGCCGTCCATGAAGTCGTAGAGGCCCAGGCGACCGCCCCAGTCGAGCGTCGCGATCGTCGTGTCCTTGCCGGCGGGCGTCGTGTCACCGCTCCAGCCGGCCGGCGACAGGGGATCTGCGACGGGCGCCGAGAAGGCGGAGGCCCGCACGGTCACGTCGTCGAACCCCACGCCGAGCATGCCGCGCAGGAGCGACACCGCGTGGTACATGTGCGTGGAGGAGACGTGAGCGGACGTCGCGGTGCCGATCGTGCCCGACTCGACGATCGTGCGGCGGGCGGCATGGCCGGGATAGGACAAATACTGCTCCGCCACCTGGACCAGGCCGCTGTCACCCACCTCGCCCCACAGGTGGAAAAGGCCTTCGGCGTCGGGAGCGGGCGGTGTCTCCGCGAGGACCTTGACGCCGAGCTTCACCAGCGCCGTGGTGACCACGGGCGTCTCGGGCCACGGCACCGCGACGATCACGAAGTCCGGGGAGGTCGTCACCAGCTCCTCGACGGTGCGGAAGGTGGCAACGCCCCACTCGGTCTCGACCTCGGCGCCGCGCTGCGCCGTGCGCGTCACCACGCCTGTGACCTGGAACAGCTGCGGCAGCAGCCGGGCCAGCCGGAGGAAGAACTGCGTGCGCCAGCCGCTGCCGACGATGCCGTAGCGAGCGATGCGGGGGGCAGCCATGTCGAGCACAGTAGGCGGGGGCACCGACGGTCCTGCTGGGGGTCGAGGGCTGTCGCGCGAAAGCCGCGCCGCGGCGGCGGGTCGCTGCAGCGGCTGTGGATCGCCGCTGGCTGTCGGTGGTCGCGTCTAGGCTCCGCTTCATGCGCGAAACCCGACCGACCCACCGCCTCGCGCGCCCCTTGCTGCGGCGTCCCTGACGATGTTGCACGTCCACAGGGCGGAGCGGGCCGACCGACTTGCCGACGGCCTGGCCGAGCTGCTGGCGACCGCGGCAGCCGGCAGCGACCCCTTCGCCGAGGAGCTCGTGGCCGTGCCGGCGAAGGGCGTCGAGCGCTGGCTCGCGCAGCGCCTGGCGACGACCTTGGGAGCCCGCGAGGCACGGACCGACGGAATCTGCGCCAACGTGCGCTTTCCCTCGCCTGCAACGGTCGCCGACGAGGTCCTCGCCGCTGTCACGGGCGTCGACAGGGGATCGGACCCGTGGCTTCCTGAGCGCCTCGTCTGGCCGCTGCTCGACGTCATCGACGCCTCCGTCGCCCGCCCGTGGTCCGGCCCGCTCGCTCTGGCCGCGCGTCGACCTGACCGACGCTTCTCCGTCGCACGTCACGTGGCCGACCTCTTCACCTCCTACGCCAGCTCGCGGCCCGAGATGATGAGGTCCTGGGCACGCGGCGAGCACACCGACGGGCTGGGATCGCAGCTCGGGCCCGACCTCCGGTGGCAGGCCGAGCTGTGGCAGGCGCTCAGCGAGGCTCTGGGAACCGCAGGGCCCACCGAGCGACTCGACCTGGCCTGCAGTGCACTGCAGGATCCGGGCACGGTCCTCCAGGTGCCGGCTCGGCTGTCGTTGTTCGGCCCCACCCGGCTCAGCAGTGCGACGCTGCTGGTCGTCGAGGCGCTGGCGGTGCATCGAGACGTCCACCTCTGGCTTCCCCACCCCTCACCGGCGCTGTGGGACCGGGTCCGGGCACTGGTGCCTGCCTCGCAGGTCCGGCTGGCGCGGGCGCAGGACCCCACCGCAGCGCTGTCGCGGCACCCGCTGCTCGCGTCACTCGGCCGCGATGCCCGCGAACTGCAGCTCGTGCTGCCCGATGCTCGCGACGTCCACCATGCCGTCCATGCCGTCCACGCCGCCCCTGCTGCGGTTCCTGCTGGGCGCGAGACGCTGCTCGCGCGGCTGCAGCACCAGATCCGCGACGACTTCGCGTCCGGTCTGCGCTCGGCCGTCGACGTGCGCGACCGGAGCATCCAGGTGCACGCCTGCCACGGTGCCGCCCGCCAGGTCGAGGTGCTTCGCGAAGTCATCGTGGGGCTGCTCGCCGGTGACCCGTCGCTCGAACCGCGTGACGTCCTGGTGATGTGCCCCGACATCGAGACGTTCGCCCCGCTCATCTCGGCGACCTTCGGGTTGGCCGAGGAGGAGGGGCGGACGGCGGAGCATCCGGCGCACCGCATGCGGGTGCGCCTTGCGGACCGTGCCCTGCGCCAGACCAACCCGGTGCTGGGCACCTTGACCAAGCTCCTGGAGCTCGCCGACTCCCGACTCACGGCTTCACAGGTGCTCGACCTCGCCGCCACACCACCTGTGCGCGCCCGGTTCGGCTTCGACGACGACGACCTGGAGCGTCTGCATGACTGGGTCGCCCGGGCCGGCGTGCGCTGGGGCCTGGACAAGGAGCACCGTGCGCCCTTCCATCTGGCGGGGTTCGCGCAGAACACCTGGCGAGCGGGACTCGACCGGATTCTGCTCGGCGTGGCTATGTCCGAGCATGACGGCGGCGACAAGTCGTGGCTCGGGCTCGCACTTCCCCTCGATGACGTGGACAGCAGCGACATCGACCTCGCCGGACGCTTCGCCGAGCTGCTCGACCGCCTGGGCGCGGTGGTCGAGGACTTCGCCGTCGACGCTCCGTTGACCCGATGGCTCGCCGTCATGTCCTCGGCGCTCGACTCGCTGACCCACGTCGGCACCCAGGATGTCTGGCAGGTTGCCCAGGCACGGCGTGAACTCGCCGACGTCGGAGCCTCCGCAGGCGAGCGCGATCCGATGCTGTCGCTCTCCGACATCCGCTCGCTGCTGGGTCGACGCCTTCGGGGTCGGCCGACCCGGGCCAACTTCCGCACCGGCACGCTGACGGTGTGCACCCTGGTGCCCATGCGTTCGGTCCCCCACCGCGTCGTGTGTCTGCTGGGCATCGACGACGGCGTCTTTCCCCGCGCGAGCGTGCCCGACGGTGACGACATCCTCGCCCGCACTCCGTGCATCGGAGACCGTGACGCCCGCAGTGAAGACCGCCAGCTCATGCTCGACGCGGTGCTGGCGGCGACGGAGCACCTCGTCGTGACTTTCACGGGGGCAGACGAGCGGACCAACGCGCCGCGTCCGCCGGCCGTGCCGCTGGGAGAGCTGCTCGACGCGATCGACAGCTGCGCGTGGACGCCTGCGCACACACCGATCCTGGATCAAGTGGTGGTTCGTCATCCGTTGCAGCCGTTCGACGTGCGCAACTTCACCGACGCGACGCTGGGCACGCCGGGTCCGTTCAGCTTCGACCGCACCGCGTGGGCCGGAGCCGTCGCAGGCGTGCGTGAGCGGCGCCCTCGACCCCCTTTCCTGCACCGCCCGCTCCCGCTGGCTGCACCGAGCCAGACGATCGACCTCGAGTCGCTGATCCGCTTCTTGGAGCACCCGGTGCGCGGCTTTCTGCGCCAGCGGCTCGAGGTCTCCGTCCTCGGCAGCGACGACGAACCGGCGGACTCCCTCGCTGTCGAGCTCGACGCACTGCAGAAGTGGGCCATCGGTGACCGGCTGCTGCGTGACCGGCTGGCCGGGGTCGGCGTCGACGACTGCAGGCAGGTCGAGTGGCGCCGTGGAACCCTGCCGCCGGGCCCGCTGGGCACGAGACTGCTCGAGTCGATCCTCGGTGACGTCGAACCGATCGTCGCCGCAGCGCGTGCCGCGCACGCGGACGAGGCGTCGAGCCTCGACGTCCGTGTGCAGCTGCCCGACGGGCGCACCGTCGCGGGGACCGTGTCGCCGCTGCATGGCGGAGCGCTCGTGGTCGCGTCATATTCGCGTCTGGGACCCAGGCAACGACTCCGGGCATGGACCTCACTGGTGGCGCTCACCGCAGGGCGACCGGGGGAGCAGTGGCGGGCTGTCACCATCGGCAAGAGCTCGCGCGGGCCCCAGCGCTCCACCATGGGTCCGATGTCCGTCGACGAGGCAACCGTCGCGCTGCACGAGCTCGTGGACATCTACGACCAGGGGATGCGCGAGCCGATCCCACTGGTGGTCAGGTCGTCGGCGTCCTTCGCACAGGCGCGTCATCGCGGTCAGTCGGCGGGAAATGCCCTGACCTACGCCCGCAAGGAATGGCAGGGCGGAGACATCGTGCCGGGGGAGAGCAGTGAGGGCGAGCACGCACTCGTGTGGGGGGACTCGCCGGCGTTCGAGGTGCTGACCGAGCAACCGCAGCGATTCGCCCAGCTCGCGTCGGCGTTGTGGGACCGACTGCTCAGCAACGAGAAGATCGACCTGCCATGACGGAGCTCGCTGCCGGCCGGTCGGCTTCCTTCGAGGTCTGCGCGGAGCTCCCCGCCGGCACCACGGTTCTCGAGGCGAGCGCGGGCACCGGCAAGACCTACACGATTGCTGCACTGGCGACGCGCTACGTGGCCGAAGGGCTGGCGACCCTTGACCAGCTGATGCTGGTCACCTTCAGCCGCTCGGCCACGCAGGAGCTGCGCGAGCGCGTCCGCGGCCGGCTGACCTCGGCCGCGCTCGGGCTGGCCGATCCGGTTGCCGCGCGCGCCGGCGAGGACGAGATCGTGGCGCTGCTGGCCCGGGCCGGCGATGCCGAGGTCGACGTACGCCGCCGAAGGCTCGCCACCGCGCTCGCGGCATTCGATGGGGCCACCATCGCGACGACGCACCAGTTCTGCCAACAGGTCCTGCGCGGTCTCGGTGTGGCTGGAGACGTCGAGCTCGACGCCCAGGTCGTCGAGAACCTCGATGACCTCGTGGTCGAAGTGGTCGACGATCTCTATCTGCGCCGATATGGCGCTCCTGGCAGCGAACCGCCCCTGATCACCCGCACGCAGGCGATCGCGGTGGCCCGTGCCGCAACCGCTGACGTCCATGCGCAGCTGGAGCCCAGCGGTGCCGCTCGAGACACCGTCGCTGGTGCACGACGGGCGCTGGCCGAGGCGGTGCGTCGTGAGTTCGACGTCCGCAAGCGCGCGCGACGGCTGCTGGGCTATGACGACCTGCTCTCCAGGCTCGCCGATGCTCTGGGCGACGCGACCGGCGGTCCGCCGGCCTGTGACCGGCTGCGACGGCGCTACCGCGTGGTGCTGGTCGACGAGTTCCAGGACACCGACCCGGTGCAGTGGGACATCCTGCGGTTGGCCTTCCACCTGCACACCACGCTGGTGCTCATCGGCGACCCGAAGCAGGCGATCTACGCGTTCCGCGGCGCGGACGTCGTCACCTATCTCACGGCCGCCGACGCGGCTCAGACGAACGCCACCTTGTCGGTCAACTGGCGCAGTGACCAGCCGTTGCTGCGCGCATTCGACGCGGTGTTCGCCGGGGCAGCTCTCGGAGACCCGCGCATCGTGGTGCGTCCCGTCTCCTCTGCGCACCCGGGCCAGCGCATCGTGGCCGAAGAGCCGGTCGCGTCCTTGCGTCTGCGGCTGGTGCCGCGACATCTGCTGTCCTTGACGACGAAGGGCCTCGCGGCGACGGGCCACGCGCGTTCCGTCGTCGCACGCGATCTGGCCGCTGATCTCGTAGGCCTGCTCGATGGGCGGACACGTCTTCTCGTCACGCCGGCGCTGTCGGAGCGGGGCCCGATGCGCAACCCGGTGGACCCGTCAGGTGTGCCGCCCGGCAGCCCGGTCGAGCGGCCCGTCTGCCCTGGCGACGTCGCCGTGATCGTGCGCACGAACAAGCAGGCCGAGCTGATCCGCGACGCCTTGCGCCAGGCGAACGTCCCAGCCGTCCTCGGAGGTGGCCCCAGCGTCTTCGTGACCCGGACCGCACGCGAGTGGCTCGTCCTGCTCGAGGCGCTCGAGGCGCCGCACCGCTCGCCGCGGGTCCGTGCTGCAGCGCTCACCTGCTTCCTGGGCTGGACAGCGGAGCGGTTGGCGGCGGCACAGGCGGCTGCCGTCGACGAGCTGGGCACGCTCATGAGGCGATGGGCGGTGCTGCTGGCCGAGCGAGGGGTGGCGGCGCTTCTCGAAGCGGCGTTCGTCTCCCAACGGATTCCTGAGCGTCTGCTCGGCTACGTCGACGGCGAGCGGCAGCTGACCGACCTGCGTCACGTCGGTGAGGCGTTGCACCGCATAGCGCTCGACGGGCAGCTCGGGCTCTCAGCGCTTGCCGAGTGGTTGCGCCACCGCATCTGCGAGGCCGGAGCCGACGCCGACGAGGAGCGCACCCGCCGGCTCGAATCCGATGCCGACGCCGTGCAGGTCATCACCGTGCACCGCAGCAAGGGGTTGGAGTTCCCCGTCGTCTACCTGCCCTTCGCGTGGGACCGGTGGGTGCCGCAGGACCCCGACCCGCTGCTCCTGCACGATGAGCTCGGCGTCCGCGTGCGCGACGTCGGCGGCCCCACCGACCCGGGATGGGCGAGACGGGCGGAGCAGCACCGTCTCGAGGAGTCCGGCGAGGACCTGCGCCTGCTCTACGTCGGCCTGACCCGGGCACAGTCCCACGTGGTCGCCTGGTGGGCGCCTTCGACCAACACGCCGTCGTCGGCGCTGCACCGGCTGTTGTTCGGGACGTTCGAGCCCGAGCAGAAGCCACCTGATGTGGTGCCCGTCCCTTCGAGCGACGCAGCTGCGCTCGAGCGGCTGCGAGAAGTGGCGCACCGTTCTACCGGCTCGCTGACGGTGCACGAGGTCGGTCATGTCGATCCCGTGACGTGGCATGGCACGGACGGGCAGGTGCCGAGCATGCGCACAGCCGTGTTCGACCGCCAGGTGGATGTCGCCTGGCGGCGCACCTCCTACAGCTCGCTGACCACGGCGGTCCATCAGCTGCACACAGCTGTCACCAGTGAGCCGGAGGACGTCGAACGCGACGACGAGCGGGAGACCCCCACGCCCGAGGACTCGGGGCGGCGGCCGCCCGACGACGTGATGTCTCCGATGGCTGCGCTGCCCGCCGGCACCTCGTTCGGCACGCTCGTGCACGCGGTCCTCGAGAACGTGGACACGCAGGCGGCCGATCTGTCGGCCGAGCTGCAGGCCCGTGTCACTGAGCAGCTCTCCTACCGGCCGATGGCGGGCGTGGCCGTGAGCGAGCTGAGCGCTGCGCTGCTTCCCTCGCTCGAGACGCCCCTCGGTGACGTCGGCCTCGGGCGCACCCTTCGCGACATCGCTCCGCGTGACCGCCTTGCCGAGCTCGATTTCGAGCTGCCACTGGCGGGCGGCGACGAACCTCACGCCGATGTCGTCCTTGCCGATGTGGCTGGTCTCCTAAGGCGCCACCTGCCCTCCGACGACCCGCTCGCGGGCTATCCAGACCTGCTCGACGACGCGCTCCTGCGCGGCCAGCACCTGCGCGGCTTCCTCACCGGCAGCATCGACGCGGTGCTGCGTATCCGGCACGAGGGTGAGCCGCGCTATGTGATCGTCGACTACAAGACCAACTGGCTCGGAGCCCCGGGAGGACCGCTGGGCGCGTGGGACTACCGCCCCTCGGCCATGGCGGCGGCGATGTGCGAGGCGCACTATCCCCTGCAGGCGCTGCTGTATTCCGTCGCGCTGCATCGCTATCTCCGCTGGCGTGACCCGCGCTATGTCCCCGAGCTTCACCTCGGCGGCGCCGCCTACCTCTTCCTACGCGGCATGTGCGGCGCGGGCAGTCCGGCGTTCGACGGTATGACGAGCGGCGTGTTCGGTTGGCGCCCCGCACCGGTGATGGTCACAGAGCTGTCGACCCTGCTCGACGAAGGAGCCCGGTGACGGCGCCCGCTGCGAGCCGAGGCGAATGGCTGCCCGACCCCTGCGATGCACAGCGGGTGCTGCGTGCGCCCGAGCTCCTGCGTGCATTCAACGAGGCGGGAGTTCTGGCGGCGGCGGACGTGCATGTGGCGACCGCGCTTGCCCGGTTGGGCGGTGAGCTCGACGACAACGTCGTCCTCGCGGCAGCGATGGCGGTCCGCGGCGTACGCCTGGGCTCGGTGTGCGTCGACCTGGGCACCGTCGCGGAGTCGGTAGTCGTCGACGAGCTGTCCACGACCGAGATCGCGGCCCTGCCCTGGCCCGCGCCGGACGACTGGCTCACCGTGTGCCGCGCGAGCCGCCTCGTCGCCGTGGGAGATGCCCCGGCTTCCGCCAGTCCGCTCCGGCTGCAGGGCCAGCTGATCTACCTCGATCGCTACTGGCGGCAGGAAGAGCAGATCCGCCGTGACCTCTCGTCGCGCGAGGTGCAGCCACCTCCTGACGTGGACGCGCACAGGCTGCGCGGCGGGCTGGCACGGCTTTTCCCGCCGGGCGACCCAGACCCGGCGCAGCAGCGCGTGGCTGCCGCGGTCTGCGCCACCCGCTGGGTGACGGTGCTCGCGGGTGGGCCGGGCACCGGAAAGACGACGACGATCGCGCGGCTGCTCGCGCTGTTGCTCGACCTGGGCGGTCCCGCGCCGCGGATAGCGCTGGCGGCGCCGACGGGAAAGGCGGCGGCTCGCCTGGAGGAGGCGGTGCGCGAGGTGGCCGGCACCCTGCCACGCAGTGACGCAGACCGGCTCGCTGCGCTGACGGCTTCCACGCTGCACAGACTTCTCGGTCGCAGGCCCGACTCCCACACCCGCTTTCGTCACGACCGCACGCACCGGCTGCCCTTCGACGTGGTCGTCGTCGACGAGACGTCCATGGTCTCCCTGACGATGATGGCGCGGCTGCTGGAGGCGTTGCGGCCGGACGCGAGACTCGTTCTCGTCGGTGATCCCGAGCAGCTCACGTCCGTCGAGGCCGGAGCGGTGCTCGGCGACCTCGTGCACCGACCCGCGGAGCATCGTGCGCCGCCCGCGTGCCTGACGGCTGTGCTCCCGGACGCATTGGTCGAAGCGGCCGAGGGCCCCGCTGCCGAGGCGGGCGTCAGCGAGGGGGTGGTGCGCCTGAGCCACACCTGGCGCTATGGCGGGGCGATCGCCGAGCTGGCGACGGCCGTGCGCCGTGGTGACGCGGACGGCGTTCTCGAGGTGCTGCGGTCGGGGTCGGTGGACGTCACGTTCACCGAGCTGTCCGACGTGCCCCGCGAGAGCGCCCTCCTGCGAGCGGACGTCACCGCGCCGGCTGCGATCCTCACCGCCGCAGCGCGCGTAGGCGACATCGATGGCGCTCTCGCCGGCCTGCGTCTTCACCGGCTGCTCTGCGCTCATCGCGAGGGACCGTTCGGAGTCGCGCGCTGGAGCGAGCAGATCGAACGCTGGCTGGCGTCGGCCATCTCCGGCTATGCCGCTGACGGCGAGTGGTATGCCGGGCGTCCGCTGCTGGTGACGGCCAACGACTATGCGATCCCGCTCTACAACGGCGACACCGGCGTGGTGGTCAATGTCGCCGACGGCGAGCCGCAGGCCGCGTTCGAGCGCGCGGGCGGACCGGTGCTGATCTCACCAGGCCGGCTCGCGGCTGTGGCCACCGTTCACGCGATGACCGTGCACAAGAGCCAGGGAAGCCAGTTCGCACGCGTGTCGGTCCTCCTTCCACCAGCGGAGTCGACGCTGCTGACCCGCGAGCTCCTCTATACCGCGGTCACCCGGGCCGAGCGGCACGTCCACGTGCTCGCGACGGAGCAGGCTGTCCGGGTCGCGGTGGGACGACCTGTCGCGCGTGCGAGCGGGCTCCGTCGCAGGCTTGACGCGCCGAACTGACGACCTCACCTCACGCCCCCGGCTCTCCCGTCGACGAGCCGTCACAACTCGTCGACCTGCGTCGATAACCTCGGCGCCCTGCGCCTGCGCGGTCGAGACAGCACAGCCCGGCGAGCGTCCGCGCCTTCGAGGTCGCGTCGCGCAGACACGAGGATCTCGCGCACCGCGTCGGGACCCATCTGGTGACTCAGGCCGCTCGCGAGCAGCTGGGCCATCTCGTAGTCCGGCCGGCTGGCGAGCGCCCGCTCCAGGGCCACGTTTGCCAAGGCTCCGTCGCCCACGAGACAGGACAGCCATGCGACCAGCGTGCACACCGGTGCGGCGAAGCGGTCCGGGGTCGCCTGCGCAAGCTCGCAGAGCACGTCGACGATGACCCCCGGCGGCACGTCGAGGCCGTGCGTCGCGACGGAGTCACGCGCCTGCTTGTCATGCAGCCCGATGACGAGGCGGGCGACGCCGTCGGCTGACAGCCGGTCGCCTTCGACCAGGCCGGCGAGGCGAAGCGGGGCGTGCCACCGTGCCGCATAGCCGGCAAGGGCGTCGTGGTCGGCAGGCAGCCGTGCGCTGACGACATGGGCCATCAGCGCCGTCGTCGTGCGACGGCCCGGCTCGAGGCCGTCGGCGAGCCAGCTCGTCGTCACCGCGAAGTCGGTGCGCTCGAACAGCGCGGCGTGCGAGGCATCGGTGGCTCGGCACGCCACGCGGTCGGTGAGTGCGCTGCGGTCCGCGTGCACGACGCGGCCTTCGAGCACGGTCTGCGCGGCCAC